>JARDZP010000032.1 GCA_029240795.1 Haloplasmataceae bacterium
TATAAAATCATTTTTATACCGGCTAATATGTATATCATTTGATACTTTTATTTCTTCTTCATAAGAGGATCCAAATGCGACATTTTTTTCTTTTAAAGCGATCATCCTTAAATCCCAAAACTCTTTAACATTTTTTTCTGTTAATACTTTAATATTCATTTTTAACCTACTCTCTTAAATCTATTTTCTTTTAATTATACAATAAAAATGATAATAAAAAAGGATTTTAGTTTCCTAAAATCCAATTTACATTTCTTTAAGCAAATATTGCTAAATAATAATTCTTCTTACCACGACGGATTACGATAAATTTATGATCAATCGCAACTTCTTTTGTTACTAAAAAGTCTAAATCTGTTATTTTATCGCCGTTAATTGTAATTGAATTATTATGGATGAATTCACGTGCTTCACGTTTACTTTTAGATGCATCGACAGCAATTAATAAATCAACAATGTTAGTTGCTTCATTTAAAGTAACTGAAGGTAAACCTATAAATCCTGTTTCAATTTCTTTACCGCTTAGATTTTTTATTTCACCACTAAATAAACTTTCTGTAATTTTTAATGCTTGTAAATATTTTGATTCACCGTGAACCAAAGTTACAACTTCTTTGGCTAAAGCTTTTTGTGCTAAACGTAAATGTGGTTCTTCTTTAACACTTGCTTCTAAATCATTAATTTCTGCATGAGATAAGAAAGTAAATGTCTTTAAGAATTTTACGACATCATCATCAGTTGTATTTAAGAAAAATTGAACCATTTCATAAGGTGATGTTTTATTTTCATCTAACCAAACAGCCCCACCTGCAGTTTTACCAAATTTTGTACCATCAGATTTTGTTACTAGTGGTACTGTAAGACCTATGACTTTAGTATCAGCTCCATGTGATTTACGAATTAATTCCAACCCTGATGTTATATTACCCCATTGATCAGAACCACCAATTTGTAATTCACAATTATAGGTTTCATATAAATGTTTAAAGTCCATCGCTTGAAGAATTGTATAAGAAAACTCGGTATATGAAATACCTGATTCTAATCTTGAAGCAATTGTATCTTTCGCTAACATGTAGTTAATCCCAAAGTTTTTACCATAATCACGTAAAAAGGTAATGACTGACATGTTTTCAGTCCAATCGTAGTTGTTGACGAATAATGCCGCATTAGATCCATCGAATTTTAAAAATCGTCCAATTTGTTCTTTAATGCTTTCTACGTAGCCTTTAACTGTTTCAATTGTATTTAATTGTCTTTCAGTACTACGTCCACTCGGGTCACCTATAAGACCTGTAGCACCGCCAAGCAGTGGTAAAGGGCGATGTCCTGCCTCTTGGAATCTTTTCAGCATTGTGATTGGTAATAAATGACCAATGTGTAAACTATCGGCTGTTGGATCAAAACCAATATATAAACTTACTTGTTTCGTAGATAGTAATTCATCCAAAGCCTCAAAATCTGTACAATCATTAATGAGATTTCTAAACTTTAGATCTAATAATAGTTCATTTTTCATGAAACTTCCTCCTTTAAATAAAAAAAGCGCCCTTAATTTCTAAGGACGCGTGTTTGCGTGGTACCACCCTAATTCACCTAAGTGCACTTAATATGATAACGGTATTACCGTCTACTGTTTTGCAGTAGATGCTCATGGGTGTAATTTCATTAATAAAATGTCTTAGTTCGCACCAATCACTAAGTCTCTTAAAATCAATTTATTAATTACTTTACCAATCAAAGCTTATTTTATAACTATTTTAATATAAAATTTCAATTTATACAATATATTTTATGAATTATTTCTTAATTAATTCCACTAATTGACCATTTTTAACTGCAGCCGCATTTCCTTCATCTGTGTCAACATGCATTTCAAGTGCATATTTAGGACTTACACGAATTAATACGTTATCGAAAACAATTCCTCTTTCACCTTCAACTTTGATCATAACATGATCTTTATCTTGAACGCCGAATTGTTCAGCATCTGTTGTATGCATATGAATATGTCTAGCAGCTACAATAACACCTTCAGTGATTTCTACTTCACCATTTGGACCAACAATTTTAACTCCAGGTGTATTCGCAATATCACCTGAATCTCTAACGGGTGCTTTTACACCTAATGAGAAGCTATCTGTTAATGATATTTCGATTTGTGTCGCTTGTCTTGCTGGACCCAGTACTCTAACACCTTTTAAAGCGCCTTTTGGACCATAAATATCAACTTTTTCATTCGCTGCATATTGTCCTGGTTGTGATAAATCTTTTGATTTAGTTAAATCAGATCCTGCGCCAAATAAAGTATGAATATGTTCAACTGTTAAGTGAATATGTCTGTTAGACATTGCTATTGGTAAATTCATTATTTGTTCCTCCTTAAAAAAAGCGTCATTAAGACGCATTTAATATCTATTTTGTAGAATTACGCCAAATGATGTCGTGAGGTAAAATTACATTTACATTCTCAACTTCTTCTTCATCATTCATTAATTTTGTAAGTAATCGCATTGATACAGCACCAATATCATAAATTGGATTATCAATTGTTGATAATGTCGGACGAGACATCTTTGAGATTTTTGTATTTTGGAAACCTAATACTTCTAATTCTTCAGGAATTTTAATTCCTAAATCAGAAACTGCATTTATTAAAGAAGCACCAATTGAATCACGTACTGCAATTACGACTTCAGGATGGTTGTCTTTAAAATATTCTTGGAAGAATGGATAGTTTACAGCTAAACGACCTGATGTACGGACGATATTTGATTTAAGTCCAGCTTCTTCAATCGCTTTTACGTATCCACGTTCTTTTAATGCATTGACTGAAAAAGCACTTCTAGTCGATACTAACAAAATATCCTTTCGACCTTTTTCAATGAATGATTTTGTTCCATTATAGAAAGCAGCCTCGAAATCTATTGAAACAGATGGCACAACATTATTTTCATCTGTCGTATTACACAAAACAACTGGAACATCTGATTTTCTAATTTGTTCAATATTTTGTTCTGTTAATTCATCATTTAAATAAATTATTCCGTCTACTTGAGATGCATAAACCTCTTGCCATACATCATCTTCAATTGCTTGTTCGGCATTTGTAACCTTAAGAATTACTGTATAATCGTATTTTCGAGCAATATCAGTTACACCATTGATCATTTCCGCTACAGAGGCACGAGAAACATCGGGTACGATTAAAGCAACAGTTGTCGATTTACGACTTGCTAAGCCACGAGCGATCGCATTAGGACGATAACCTAAACGATTAATAGCTTCTAATACTCTTTCACGTGTTTCAGGTTTAACCTTTTCAGGATAGTTTAATACTCTTGAAACTGTCGCTAAAGATACATTGGCTTCACTAGCTACATCATAAATTGTTACTTTTGAATCTTTCAAATTTGTTAACATTTTTTTCACCACCTTTTGGAAAATGCGATATTATATACATTATATTAAATTATGAAAATATTTTCAAGAAAAATAAATAAATATATCCACAAATTTTACCAATTATTTGATTTTTTGATAAAAATCGTTGAATTCAACAAAATTCATTTGTTGAGCAGCATCAGATAAAGCTACCTTCGGATTAGGATGGATTTCAGCCATGATACCATCAGCACCAGCTGCTAAACTAGCTTTAGCTAAACTTGTAAGGATATCTTTTCTTCCTGCAGCATGTGAAACATCTACAATAACTGGAAGATGTGTTTCTTTTTTTAAAATTGGCACCGCAGAAATATCTAATGTATTACGTGTTGCTCTTTCGAATGTTCTAATTCCTCGTTCACACAAGATTACATTTTCATTACCAGAAGAAATGATATATTCAGCAGCCAATTTAAATTCTTCGATTGTCGCCGCGTAACCACGCTTCAAAATAACTGGTTTATTTACACTTCCTAATGCTTTAAGTAAACTATAATTTTGCATATTTCTTGTGCCAACTTGTATAATATCTACATATTCTTCTGCTAAACTTAATTGATCTTTATCCATAATTTCTACAACTGATATTAGATCATATCTATCACTAATATCTTTCATCATTTTTAGTGCTTCAATTCCTAAACCTTGAAATTCATAAGGTGAAGTGCGTGGTTTAAATGCACCACCCCTAATAAATTTCAGTCCATTCTCTTTTAGAACCTTTGCTACTTTCTCAAGTTGATCATAACTTTCTATTGAACACGGTCCAAATATAAATGTATTATTATTTTTACCAATTTGCGTATTTTTAATAGTAATGATAGTATCATTTTTTTTCATTTTTCTTGAAACTAATGAACTTTTAACATTATTTACCTCTTGTAAATTAGTAGAAGCTTTAAATATCTCTTTAAAGAGTGAAATAATCGTTTCATCTGAAAAGGGTCCATCATTTTTATCAATTAAGGTCTCTAAAATTTGTTGTTCACGAATAGGGTCATAGATAGGTTGTCCAGTTTTTAGTTTTTCTTCACCGATATTAATTGCGATTTTCGCTCTTTCATTTAATAATTTTAATAATTCATTATTGATTTTGTCAATTTCGTTTCTTAATTCAACTATTTTCTCCATCTTATTACTTCCTTTTTTATGTGAAAAACAGTAAATATAAAATATTTACTGTTTTTCAATGATTTCAGTTTTAGGTTCATCTTTAAATGATAAATAATCTTTTATTTTATCATAAAGATTTTTAATTTCCTCGAAAATACGGTTAATTATTTCATCTTTACTTGATGTCTTTACGTAATTTCTTAATTCTTCAATCTTATCAAAAATACTATTACGTACTTCTTCAACATTTATATTTTTAGCTTTTTCAGTTAATTCGTCTAATTTTTGTGTCGCAATTTTCCGCATTTCTTCTCCTGTTTTTGGAGTTAATAACGCTACAGCTAATCCACCAACGACTGCACCTTTTATAAAATCTTTTAACATGGAATTCAACTCCTCATCAAAATTTAACAAATTAAAAATTTTTGGCAATTCTTTTATTGTATCTATTTTATTAAGCATTAACAATGATGTAAATAAACCAGACGGATATTTTTCCGCTAACTTTAATACATCACTAATTTTATTATTTACTACTTCTAAGTGCTTTCCTGTTTTACTTAACTCCAAGAAAAAGTGTTCGGATTCATCTATTTTATTAGAAATAAGTGTCACAACATTGTCTAATTCTTGAAAGGAAGTTTCAGCTACACGAACAGCAAGATCTGCTCTTTGTAAAGTTTGACGGTAATGCTCAAAAAATCTTACAATAACAACGGTTAATATTATTACCGCGATAATTAATATTATCCCTAATGCTATATAAACGTAGTTCATTTTGTCACCTACTTTATGTTTTACCAGTTTATAATATCATTATACATTAAATTTCGATTTTTTTTAATAAGAATTTATAATTTTTTTATTTTTTATTTTCAATCGCGTCTAAATAATAATCGTAATTACGATCAATATCTCCAGCTCCCATAAAAATAATAACTGCTTCTTTATATTTTTGAAATTCATCTACGTAACTATTATCATTAATGACTTGACTTTTGTCAATAATTTTACCTAAATCATTAATTGAAATTATTTGATTATGCTCTCTAGCCGAACTAAATATTTCTCGTAAATAAACTTTATTTGCCTGTGATAAACTTTCACCAAATTCTTTTAAAAACGTAATTGTTCTAGTATATGTATGGGGTTGAAAATAAACGATGATCTTTTTAAATGGATATTTACACATCGCTGCTTCAATCGTTGCTTTAATTTCTTTTGGATGATGAGCATAATCATTAATGATTATTTGATTATTACTCAATAGTTTTTCTTGAAATCGCCGTTCACTTTTTATATATTTAAATAATCTGTCTTTAATAATTTCAATATTGCCAATAAATTGCCACGTTGCACTAATTGCGGCTAATGCGTTATAAACTGAATGGATACCAAATGTTGGAATTTTAATGTTCGTTTTGTATTTAGAATTATAATATAAATCAAAACTAGTATAATTTGCATCATTACTGATATTTTCAGCATAAAATTCATTTTTGGGATTTAGTCCAAAAGAAATAGTTTTTTTATTTTTAGGAATAATAGTTTTTAATAATTCATCATCCCCATTATAAACAATTATTTCTGATTGATTGATATAATCTACAAAAGCGTCTCTAACATCATAAATATCTTTATAATAATCAGGATGATCAAAATCAAGATTTGTGATTACTGCCATCTTTGGAAAGTAATATAAGAAATGTCTACGGTATTCACATGCTTCAAAAACAAACAAATCTGTGTCGCTATTACCACCGCCTTGGCCATCACCGATCAGGTAGTTTATATTATCTTTATATTCTAAAATTTGTCTGATTAAATTAGTAGTTGTAGTCTTACCATGTGAACCTGTAATACCAATTGAATTAAATCTTTTGCTTAAGATGCCTAAATATTCATAATATGTATAAATCTCACAACCTAATTCTTTTGCCAACAGATGCTCTTCATTATCTAGAAATGCATTACCAACAATAATTATATAAGATTTATCAATGTTACTTACTGAAAAAGGTAACATTAAAATATTTCGCTTTTCTAATTTTTTCATAGTAAAAAAATAATCTAAAACGTCAGATCCCCTTACTTCATGCCCATAATCATGTAATAAACATGCTAACGAACTCATACCTGCACCTTTAATACCTATAAAATGAAACTTTGCCATGCTATACCTCCTATTACACTATCATACTATTATATTAATGCATATGATTTAAATGTGCTAATAACATACTAAATATAATATAAAAAAAGTGTGAAGTTTATACCAATTTTAATCAAATCATTCAATAAGTTATCTAATTCACATATTAGCAAAACGTAAATTTAAAAGTGTCTCAATAAGAAAAAAACTCGGGATATTTCCCGAGTTACTATGAGTAAATCAACTTTTCATATTCTTCAATTGACATGAGTACATCACGTGGTTTACTACCGTTTTGTTGTGGTCCAATAATATCATATTTTTCCATCATATCGATAATTCTAGCTGCACGATTATAGCCCACTTTAAAGTATCTTTGAATTTTTGATGCGCTTGCTTCACCTAAATCAATGACGAAACGAACAACATCATCGAATAAATCATCATCACTGTCAACTATTACTTCATTGTCTTTCTTAACTAGTTCTTCACCTGTAAAGCTGTAGTTTGGTGATAATTGATCTTTAACGAAATTTGTGACTCTTTCAATTTCTTCATCACTAATAAAAGCACCTTGAACACGACTTAAATGTGGTTTACCATTGTCTGATAGTAACATATCACCTTTACCTAATAATCTTTCAGCACCGGATTCGTCTAAAATGATCCGTGAATCAATCGATGAAGCGACCTTAAAGGCAATTCTCGTTGGTATATTCGTTTTAATCGTACCTGTAATAACATTCGTAGATGGTCTTTGTGTCGCTACGATTAAATGAATACCAGCAGCACGTGCTAGTTGCGAAATTCTTTGAATGTATTCTTCAACTTCAGTTGCCGCAATCATCATTAAATCAGCTAATTCATCGATTATAACGACAATATACGGTAATTTTGGTAATTCCTCTATTGATCGATTTCTTTTAATATTATAACTTTTTATATCACGAGCACCGACACTTTCAATCATCTCGTAACGACGGTCCATTTCTTCAGTTAACCAACGAAGTGTTGCTGTCGCAATTTTAGGATCACTAATGACTGGCGTAATTAAATGAGGGATATCACGATACATACTAAATTCAACTTTCTTTGGATCTATTAGCACTAATTTAACTTCATCAGGCATCGCATTATATAAAATACTGATGATTATAGTATTGATACATACACTTTTACCAGATCCTGTTGAACCAGCAATTAAGCTGTGTGTCATGCTAGAAATATCGGAGTATATTGGTTCACCTGTAATATCTAGTCCTATAGCAATCTTTAGAGGTGATTTATAAGTTTTATAAGCATTACTTTCGATAATTTCTCTTACTCTAACCATTCGTATTTTTTTATTAGGAACTTCTACGCCTACTGTACTTTTACCTGAAATAGGTGCTTCAATTCTAATATCACTCGCCGCTAACCTTAGTTTAATATCATCAGCTAATGCAGTTATCTTACTCACTTTTGTACCAGGTTCTGGTTCTACTTCAAAACGAGTAACGGACGGACCTTGGGCGTAATTTACTGTTTTAGCCGCAATACCAAAACTTTCTAATGTGGCATCTAAACGTTCTATTTGGTCTTCAATCCATTCTTTTTCATCAGCCACAAACTCAGTTGGTTCATTTAATAAATCAATTGAAGGGAATTTGTAGTTTTCTAAATCTTTTTGTGCATAATTTTCATTATTATTGGTTTTGTTTTTCTTGGTAACTTGTTTTAATTCTTCTTTAACATTCACAAATTTAAATGAATTATTCACTTCTTCATTACTAATTTCAAAATTACTTTTACTTATGCTATTAACTTGAGTAACAAGTTTATTACTACTCATTTTCGCAATGGGTTTACTCTTCATATCAATTGTTTCATTAAATTCAACCTGAGGTTTTACTTCTACATCATCGTATTCTGCAAATAAGCGTTTTAGTTCAGCTTTCAAACCACTTGGTTTTTCAATTTCATGTTCTGATACTTGAACTGAAAATTTTTGATTATCATTGTTAATGTTCTTTTTATCAAAGTCATTAAAAAAGGTAACCTTACTATCTTCATCATAAGAAGTAACTATGTTTTTATTATCGTCAATATCAATTTCTTCTTCATAGATAATATTAATTCGATTATTATTAATATCAATAATATTTAAATTTTCTTTAATATTATCTAATTGAGTATTCTCAATTTTTTCAATAAAATCAATATTATTGTTTACTATAGGTTTAATAACTACTTTCTCTTCTATTGTTACTTTTCTTACTGGTTCTTTTCTATCATTTTTGATTAATTTGAATTCGTAATATTCAGAACCGTACTCTCTTTTTAATTCATCTTGTTTTAGTTTTTTACTACTTCGCAAAAAATCATACTGTTTATCAACTTTACCTTTACTTGATGTAACAGGATAAGTTGCTTTATCCTCCAACTTCCCTCGCATTGGAGACACATAAGTATTTTTCTTTTCTTCTTCCTTTTTTCTTCTAGCTTCATCATATCTAGTACGATTTTTAACAACACTAAAGAATGCGTCATTTTTTTCAACAAAATCTTCATCTGATATTAAAGGTTTGATGAATTTATCACGTTTACGACTATTAATATTTATATTGTTAATGGTCTGGTTTCTTTCTTTAATTTTTTCACTCATAATTCCACCCTTAATATGAATAATGATAATAAGTTAATTTTATCATATATTTATAAATAATTCACTATTTATCCATTATTTTAGTCTAGAATTAATAATAACTTTAGTTACATGTCAAAATAAGTAAAAAAATGAAACCTAAGTTTCATTTTATTTAACTGAATTCAAGAAATCAACAATTTCTTGTTTTGTTTTACGGAATTTACTAATAAATGTTCCTACTACTTTACCATCTTTATAGACAATAAAACTAGGAATACCTAAAACGTTGTTTTCAATACATTTATTAATAAATTTATCTCTGTCAACATAAACAAATTTAAATTGAGGAAATTCTGATTCTATACTGGGCATAAATGGTTCAATGAATCGACAATCAGGACACCAATTAGCAGAAAACATAAATACTGCATTTTCTTTTGAATATTCATTGAATTCTTCTTCTGAATTAACTTTAATCATTTTATCACCTCTATTATTATTATAGTTTCGGTGTTAATCTTAACACCACAAACTCATGAGATTCTACAATTCTAGAATAGACATTTTTTAACCACTCAGTAAGTTTCACAATCAAAAGCAATAAAGAGTTCCACACAATCGGTAGTGTACCTATAAATCTTTCCTACTTACTTATCACCTTTTATTCCTCTTCCATCAAATGATTTATATCAACTGTAGCATTGCCAGTTTGATATTGCCCAAGTAATAACTTTCCAATGTGTTCGAAAATATCTTGACGTTTAACCAGGTTATTTGTGAATATTCCAACCGCACCTTCTTCATGTTTAACATTAATCCTATTAGAATAATCATCCATTATTGTTCCTAATTCTTTACCTTTATAAATTTCTTTTGATACTTCTTTAGGTAATAATATGCGTGTTCCACCAGCAAGATAAACTTTAAAATCTTCATCTACTAATACACCAAAATTAACTAAAAACATTCCGAAAGACGTTTGATGAACGCCACCTTCTAAGCCAATTCCGATTTCCCCAAATCTTCTTGCGCCTAAGGCTCTATTCAGGGCACCTTTGATCGTTTCTTCGTCTGTCATTGGTTGTGGTGAAACTCTACTTTGAATATTTAATCCGATTACTTCATTGTCAGGTAATAACACCTTAATCGCATCAACCTTAACTTTATTAGTAGAGCCAACAACAACTCTTTTACTTAGATTAAACATTTTCTTTAATTGTTTTTAATGTTGTAGCGTCTAGTGCCTTCACTAATTTAACTAACATTTCTTTCGCTGCAGCGTAATCATCAATATGAATCATTGAAGTATGTGAATGGATATAACGAGCACATATACCAACTAAAATCGATGGCACACCTTCACGACTTAAATGAACTTTACCTGCATCTGTTCCGCCTGGTGAAACAAAGTATTGATAGGGTATCTTATGAGTTTCAGCCATATCTAACATAAATTCACGCATACCACGATGAGTTACATAAGTTCTATCTTGAATTCTTAATAAAACACCTTTACCTAATTGACCAAATTCAGTTTTATCACCAGTAATGTCATTTGCTGGAGATGCGTCCAATGCAAAGAAAATATCAGGTTGAATTAAATTAGCAGATGTTTCAGCTCCACGTGTCCCTACTTCTTCTTGTACTGTAGCTCCACTAAATAATGTATTCGGTAATTTTATATCTTTAAGTTCTTTTAATAATTCGATAGCTAATCCACAACCATATCTGTCATCCCATGCTTTTGCGATAATTTTTTTATTATCAGCAGTAAATGTAAAATCCATATGTGGAGTGACTTGTGTTCCCTTCATCACCCCTAATTCTTTAACATGATCTTCACTATCAGCACCGATATCAAGTAGCATTGTTTTAATGTCAGGTTTTTCACCACCGCCTAAATGGGGAGGAGTTGAAGCAACAACACCATAAATAGGTCCTTTTTTAGAATGAATTACAAGTTTTTGTGATTGTAATACATTGGGTGACCATCCACCAATGGGTTGAATTTTAAGCATACCATTTTTAGTAATCTTATTAACGATGAATCCTACTTCATCCATATGACCTGCAACCATAACAACCGGACCAGATGCATCACAATGTTTGACACCAAAAATACTACCTAGTTTATCTTGAATCACTTCATCTGAATATTGTGTTAATTTTTCGTTCATAAATTTACGTACATCATGTTCAAAACCTGAAGTTCCATGTAAACTTGTTAAAGTTTTAAACAATTCTAATGTTTCTTGATTCATATATTCACCTCTATTTTATATTATTATTATTTTACTACAAATATTTCCAATAATAAAGTGTTGCGGCTTTATTTTAGTAAATTATTTACATTCTTACTTTACATATGCTTTTATCTCAGTTATATTATATGTAAAAGTATTATTAGGAGATAAAAATGAAAAAAATAATTGTACCAGAAAAACAAAGTAGATTTCAAAAAATGATTCGTAAACACAATAAAGTATTGAATCTAGCAATAATAACTCTTATTACTTCAATCATCATTTTACTTATAAATGTTTCAAGTAATCAGTCTCTAGATCTTGAACCTAATGGATTCTTTTATTTTTTAATGTATTGCTTATTTATTATTCAATTATTACCTGTTATTGGCATAGTGATCGGCATAATTCAAATCATAAAACATAAAAAATTAAATTTTACTGGTAAACAACTTAGAAACATTATTATTGGTTTCTTGATCAATTTAATTTGGTTTTCTGGATTTGTGACTTTAATAGTATTTGTCATAATGTCTTTATAAAATTAAATAAAAAACAATTTTTTACTATAAAACTAAAGAGCAAATCATGGCAATACGTTCAATTTATATGTGCTATGTTTATCGATCACATGATGCATTAGATGATAGTTATGCTTGTGCTGCTATCTTTGAAATTTGCAAATCTAACTCTATAATTATATATAGTCTATTTTTCTCTTTAATCATATTTATCATTTACGAATTAAGTAATCATTTTATTTTGTTTTTAATTTTTTATGATTATAGAATAAATAAAATTAATCTAATAACATAATTGAAATATAACTAAGTAAACCATTTTTTAAAACTCCTAGATATGGAAAAGATTACTTATCAAGAATATATGGGGATAAACGTGAGATTAATAGATATAATTTAATATGTTATGACAATAACAACAAAAAATATAAATAGAGAATTATTATGTCAAGAACAAGACATTCTGCTTTATGTGATTTAGTAGGTTACTTGCAAAATTCTACTCCAATATGTATAACATATTTAAAGTCTTCAAAAATTATAATTCGCTTTGATGTAGTAATGTTAAATCAAAATAGAAAAGAATACTCTAAGATTAATAACTTATTTCAAAAATTAAATGGTCAGTTGTAAGTTTTAATGAAAAATTAAATTAATACTCTAAAATTAAATATATAGGGTGGTTAAACAAAATATTTTGGGGGATATATAATGTCAATTAAAGAAATTTATGAAAAACTTTGTAGAATTGAAACAATAACTAATAAGATAGAATTTAATAGTGAAGTAATAATAATTCGATTCAATGATTACCTTAAAATCACTGCTTGTGATGATGTGATTGATTTAAATGATGGTTTAACTCATTGGCATCCTAATTCACTGGAAGAATTAGAACAAGATTTAATTAATATTGCATTAGGGAAAGTAATTTTTGTTGAGTTTCGAAAATGGTTTTTTAGATTTGTTTTGAATCAATTATATCCAAATATAAAAATATTAAAACTGGAAAAATATGAAAAAAGAAAACACAAATATTTAAACAAGAAAAAAGTGCGAATATATACTGGCAAAAAAATTATCCAATATGAAAAATAAATTGAGCAAAAATATAAAAATTATGGCAAGGAGAATTCCTTGCCTTTTATTTCTTACTCTAACTGCACTCGCTTAATAATTTTATTAAATTGAAAATTTAAGCAAATTGTTACTAAATCTAGAATAACATAATCATTATATTGAAGTTTAGTCTTATTATACATTATTTAAAATGGATTAATATCCCCCCTTGTTTATGAATAATATTTGGTAAGAATATCCAAAAAAATAAAAAAGTATTTTCGCCATTTAATTAACGAAAATGCTTTTTAAAATATGTCAAAAATTGGTTTGCGTTTTTTATTGTGGATATGTGTGCGGTTTTGTGCAATTTTTGTTGTTTAGCACATATAAAGTGAATGAATTGAAATCATTGTTGCTCTTTTTATTTTTCCATTATTTAATTTCTTTATTTCCAATTTATTCAAAACAATTTATATACAATTGTTTAATTTCACTAATTAAAGGATATCTTGGATTTGCACCTGTACATTGATCATCAAAAGCTTGCTCACTTAGTTCATCTAGATTTGTATAAAATTGTTCACTTGATACTCCATAAGCTTTTATGCTTAAAGGAATATTGATTTGTTGTTTTAATTTATCAATGGCTTTAATTAATAAATCAACTTTTTCATCATCCGTATTACCACCTAATTGTAAATAATCAGCGATTCTTGCATAACGATATTTTGCATTAGGATATTTATATTGAGAGAATGTGGCTTGTTTAAATGGATTATCTTGCGCATTATATTTGATTACTTCATTTATTATTAAGCCATTCGCAATACCATGTGGTACATTAAATGCGGCACCTAATTTATGAGCCATTGAGTGACATACACCAAGAAAAGCATTAGCGAAAGCCATACCCGCAATAGTAGAAGCATGTGCCATCTTTTCTCTAGCTTTCACATTATTCATTCCATCATTATATGCTAGAGGTAAATATTTAAAGATTAAGCGAATGGCTTCAAGTGCTAATCCATTTGTATAATCAGAAGCAAGCACAGAAACATACGCTTCAATCGCATGTATTAAAGCATCAATTCCTGATGCTGCAGTTAACCCTTTAGGCATACTCATCATGAGTTCAGCATCAATAATAGCCATTTTAGGTGTTAATTCATAATCGGCTAAAGGATATTTCATATGTGTTTGATCATCTGTGATAACCGCAAATGGCGTCACTTCACTACCAGTCCCGGCTGTTGTTGGAATTGCGATTAACATTGCTTTTTGATTTAATTTTGGAAAATGATAAACTCTTTTACGAATATCCATAAATCGCATTGCAAGATCTTCAAAATTTACTTCTGGATGTTCATATAATAACCACATAATTTTCGCAGCATCCATTGGTGATCCACCACCAAGGGCAATGATTGTATCTGGTTGATAGTTCATCATTTGTTTTGCGCCTTTAATTGCACAATTTAGTGTGGGATCAGGTTCAACTTCATGAATAATTTCATAATCGATTCCTATTTGATCTAATATACCTGTAATTTTATTATGATAGCCTAAATTAAATAAAGCTTTATCAGTTACTATCATAACTTTCTTTTTATTCAACTCTTTTAATTCTTTTAATGCAGTTGTTAAACAACCAAATTTAAAATATATTTTTTCAGGTACTCTAAACCACAACATATTTTCACGTCTTTCTGCGACAGTTTTAATATTTAATAAATGTTTTACCCCTACATTTTCAGAAACAGAATTTCCACCCCAAGACCCGCAACCCAGTGTTAGTGATGGAGCTAATTTAAAGTTATAGATATCACCAATTGCCCCTTGACTTGCTGGCATATTGATGATAGTTCTTCCTGTTTTCATTGCTGCACTAAATTGTTTGATGCGATGAACAGATCTAATTTGATCGGTGTATAAAACTGAAGTATGACCAAATCCACCTATCCTAACTAATTCAACTGCTTTTTCAAGAGCTTCCTCAAATCTTTTTGCTTTATACATCGTTAAGATTGGAGATAATTTTTCATGAGCAAATGGATCATTACAATCTACCTCATCAACTTCACCAACTAATATTTTAGTTTTTTCATCAATAACAATATCAGCCATTTTCGCAATATCACTTGCCTTTTGTCCTACAATTGCGGAATTAAGTTGTCCATTATTCATAATGATTTTACGCATTTTTTCAACTTCAGAAGTATTTAATATATATGCACCACGTTCTAGAAACTCATGTTTAACTTCTTCATATACTTCTTCTAATACAATTACTGACTGCTCAGATGCACAAATGACTCCATTATCAAAACTTTTTGATAGAATGATTGAATTAACCGCCATCTTTATATGAGCTGTTTCATCAATGATCGCAGGTGTATTACCTGCCCCAACTCCAATCGCTGGTTTTCCTGAAGAATATGCAGCTTTAACCATACCAGGTCCACCTGTAGCTAAAGTTAAGTCACACTCACTCATTAATATTTGTGATAATTCAACTGTAGGCTCGTCAATCCAACTAATGATATTCTTTGGCGCTCCAGCTTTAATTGCCGCGTTTAACATAATTTTTGCTGCTTCAATTGTAGCTTTCTTTGCACGAGGGTGAGGTGAAAAGATAATCGCGTTTCGTGTTTTTAACGCAATTAATGCTTTAAAGATTACAGTTGATGTTGGATTTGTTGTTGGTACAATTGCGGCTATAACTCCAATTGGTTCAGCAATTTTAACAATTCCATAAGCTTCATCACGTTCAATGACACCACAAGTTACTTCATCTTTGTATTTGTTATAGATAAATTCTGAAGCAAAATGATTTTTAATCACTTTATCTTCAACAATTCCCATTTTTGTTTCTTCAACAGCTAATTTCGCCAATTTAATTCGATTTGTATTTGCGGCTGTAGCGGCTGCACTAAATATTTCATTTACTTGTTTTTGGTTAAATTTAGCATATTCATTTTGTGCTTCTCTGACCATACAGATTTTTAATTTTAATTCTTCTTTCGTAAACATATCATCACTCCTATTTGCGATTTTTTTCACATTCTTTATATTGTTAATTTTATCACAAACATTCATATCTACAATTAAATAACGTTTTCACAAACTTTGAAAATGTTTTCATAAAAAAAAGAATTTTTAATATCCTGAGCTTTTTAATTACTATTCGATTACCTAGCTTAGCAACAATTTCTGCTTTATTTACGTCTTTTAGGTCAATTTCACGTTTCATTAATGACATTTTGCGTTCACAATGATTATTTTTTTTCTTCTTGATCTACAGATATTTATACTCAGATAAAATATAATCAATACTTTTTAAATAATTTTTTATTAATCTATATTTACGATTCTTCGACGGTACAAATATTATTGTTAAGTTATTTTCAAATACATATTATGTATTATAATGAAATGAGGGAAATAATGTGTCATTTTAAAGAAGGAATTTATTATGTAGGTTATGTAGAGAACCTCACTTTCGGTAACGGAACATTCGCAATTGCAAGACTATATAATCCAATGAATTCAAATGTTAATTTACATGTACATCTTTGGAGTATTTCAAATCTATTATCACCATTAAAAACAGAAATTTGGGAAAATACCAATCAAATGAGTCATATTAATATATCTCACGTTGTAGCTCCTGCAAATTTTAATATTTTACCTATACCTTTACCAAATGCATTACTTCAATATGCATCTAGCGTCTCAGAAGAATCTATTACTGGAGTTAAACTTGTTAACGATAATCAAAAAGATTTTGTCTTCCCACCAGGTAAATCATTTCTCCTATCATTATCTAATCTAGATAGTGAAAAAGTTAGTGCTAAAATCGCATTTGGTTGGTGGGAAGAACCAATCTATTAAGCTTCTTACTAAACAAAAGAAAAAACGGATTACTCCGTTTTTTTTATCTAAATTGTGCTTCTAAGCGATAGATTCTTTGACCTAAGCCATGAAATCTTTCTTCGTATTCAGTCATGACATTTCCTTCAAAATCTGAATTATGTAAATCTAGACTAACATACTTTAAAAGCATATTAAATTGTGACATGCTAATTAATGAATATTCAAATAAGTTTTGATTATCGGTTTTAAAATGAATTTCACCATTTTTAATTAGGATTTGATTAAAAATTTTCAAAAAGTTATGATGAGTTAAACGTCTTTTATCATGACGGCTTTTTGGCCATGGGTCAGAAAAGTTTAAATAAACTCGATCAATTTCACCATCTTCAAAGACACTTGTAAGCATACTTGCATCAATACACATTAATATCACATTTGTTAATGGCTCTTCTTTTAATTTTTCAACAGCACGTAAGATGACACTTTCAACCACTTCAATACCAATAAAATTAATATCGGGATGTTGCTTCGCCATTCCTGTTATAAATGAACCTTTTCCCATACCTACTTCAATATGAATGGAATTTTCATTTTTAAATAATTGATGCCATTTACCTTTATGATCTTGTGGTTCTAAAAAAACTAAATCTGGACTTTGAAGTAATTTCTCTTTCGCATTAGCGACTTTTCTTAAACGCATTAATATCCACCTTTTATTATTTATCTTGTTAAATTATATATTGCTTCAGCGTAGATTGCAACTGCTTTATGCAAATCTTCAAGTTCAGCATATTCATTTGGTTGATGAATTAATGCTTCTTTTCCTGGCATTTCTGGTCCAAATGCGACCGCATTCTTTAAACTTCTAGCGTAAGTTCCTCCACCTATAGTCATAATAGGTGTCAAATCATCACCTGTATATTTTATATAGGCTTGATGTAAAGTTTTAACTAAATCACTATTTGGATCAACAAAATGTGGTTTAGATTCAGTTAATACCTCATATTTAAAATTATATTTATCTGCTAATTCATTCATTTTTGCTTTCATGCTTTCTGAATTAAATTCAATGGGATAACGGAAGTTTAATAAAATTTTAAACTCACCATTGTTATATTTACATACACCAACATTAAGTGTTAAATCACCCATGATATCATTCGTGTAATTAACACCAAGTTTATGTGCTCTAGAATCAAATGCTAAACGTTCATAAGCAAATTTCACAAATTGATTATTAAAATGAATATTTAAAAATTGTAGTAAAATAAATCCAGCGTTTAATCCGTGATCTGGTTCCATCGCATGAGCATTTTTACCATATGCATAGATTTGAATTTTAGATTCATTAAATGGTTTTACTTCACCATTATAGTTATTTTCACCTAGAAATTTATTAAAAACAGGTTCAAATTCTTTATTAACAATCGCATAAGCTTTATCTGGAACAACATTCGTGCGTTCACCAAAATTAAGTTCATATAATCCATTAGGTACTACTGAACCAGTAAATTGACTTGTAATCATCCCTTTTTCACCATATATTAGGGGGAAATTAGCATCAGGCGCAAATCCAACATTTGGCATTTTTTCTTTTTTAAAATAATGATTTACACATCGCCAGCCAGATTCTTCATCTAACCCTAAAATGATACGGACTTTTTTGTTAAATTTAACATTAAGATCTTTTAACATTTTTACCGCATAATATGCCGCCATTGTCGGCCCTTTGTCATCAAGTGCTCCACGAGCAATTATTTTACCATCTTCAACTGTCGCACTAAATGGTGGGAATTTCCAACCATCTCCAACTGGAACAACGTCTAAGTGACATAAAATACCTAATATTTCATCACCTTCACCTATTTCTAAATGTCCAGCATAATTATCGACATTTTTAACAGTAAATCCATCTTTTTTACCAAGGTTTAACATGTATTCAAATGCCTTATGAATATCGTCACCAAAAGGATGTTCTTTACTCGCATCAAACTCAGTTAAGACACTAGGTATTTGTAGTAATCCTGTTATGTCTTTTAAAAAAGCTTGATGATATTTTTTAAATAATTCATTAAAGTTATTTTCCATTTTTTATACCTCCATAAATATACTTTCATTTTCAAACAATAAATCTAATTCATTTTTATGTAATTCACGATAGTCACCTAATTGTAAATTTTCATCTAACTTTAGTTTGCCAATACTTTCACGTTTTAAATACGTAACCCTCTTATTACATTTTTGAAACATTCTTTTTACCTGATGAAATTTACCTTCACAAATATAAACATATGCTTTATTTTCTGTAATAATATCTAATTTTGCTTTTTTTGTCACATATGGTTTATTTTCTCCATCTAATATTTCTAAGCCTTGATAAAAAGCATCAACATCACTATTTTCGATTACACCGTCAACTTCAGCATAATATTTCTTATAGATTTCTTTTTTAGGGTGTAACATTTTATGGGCAAATTGTCCATCATTTGATAAAATAATCAAGCCTTCTGTATCTATATCTAACCGACCACATGGAAATGGATCGAATATTTTAAAATCATCGTCGATTAAATCGATTACGGTTTTATGCATATTGTCTTCAGTAGCTGAGATATAACCTTTAGGCTTATGTAACATTAAATAAACAAATTCTTTATATTCTATGATTTGATCAAAAATAGTAATTTGATCAGTTAATACATCAACTTGTAAACCTGAATCTTTAACAATGACATCATTTACTTTAACTTGCTTTTCTTTAATGATTTTTTTTATTTCATTTCGAGTACCATATTTTAAATTTGACAGTAATTTATCTATTCTCATTATATCACCTATATCTAATTTTTGTAAAATATAACCTATTATAACACTGATTAACTTTTAGATAAAGAAATATAGCACAATAATCTAGTTTATTCATACAATACAGTATAATTAGATTAAAGGAGTGAAACAATGTTTCCACCACGTAATAAAAATAATAACAATAGACAAGTTGGAGGCTATTATCAAGGTTATCAACAACCGCCAGGATTTCCTGGGACTGGACTACCAACCTCTCCAGGACAAAGTAATATTGGGACTGGATTCCCAACAGGTACTGGAATCGATGCGCGTTTAGACCGTTTAGAAAGAGAAATTATTGATATTAATCGCAAAATTAATAATATCTCTAGACGTTTAAGAAAAGTCGAAAACCAGCTAAACATTCGCGATGAAGAATAATTTTTAACAGAAGGATTTTACTTTGAGTAAATCCTTTTTTATTTTAGTCAAATTCCAATCAAGAACTCAGTACATAAAATTGGAATACCTAAATGACCACACATATTAGATACTGCAGCTCATATAAAACCAATTTTACTTCCCCACTGTTGTCTTTTTTCCTTAATATCTCCTTAAAATCTAATTATCTTAGTTTATGATAAACAATTCATTTTATTAAAAAAGTAGGCACTTATATTACTATAAGTGCCAGGAAGAAAGTAGTTATTTACTTTGTATAAAGCGTGAAGTTTTGTTACAAATT
>JARDZP010000033.1 GCA_029240795.1 Haloplasmataceae bacterium
ATTAAAGATTGTTATAGATACAAATAGATTAAAGGAGAAAAAAGTAGTATATGAGAGATTTCTTAGCATTTATTAAATATAAAGATAAACGCAAATTTCAAAACATCATCATTACAATGCTGGGTGCAGCATTGTACTCTGTCGGTTTAAATTGGTTTATATTTCCTGCGGGTCAATATCCTGGTGGTTTTCCTGGAGTTGCACAGTTAATTTCTAATTATTTAAATACATTTGATATTCATATAGGGACAAATATTTTATGGTTTGGTTTAAATATACCCGTTTTTTATCTAGGCTTTAAAAGTGTTGGAAAAAGATTTACCGTTTTAAGCATGGTATCCGTTGCTTTCGGAGCACTTGCATTAGGATTTTTACCGTCACTTGAAAATATGATTGGCGCAGACAAAGCCATTATTTTTCATCAAGATTCGATGTTAAGTGCAATACTTGGTGGAGTAATTGCGGGAGTTGGTGTTGGAATCACTTTAAAAGTGGGTTCATCAACAGGTGGAATGGATATCGTTTCTCAATATTTATCAATCAAGAAAAATGGTTCAGTTGGAACTTATTCCTTTATCATTAACGGAGCGATTATTTTATTAGTTGGTTTTACTGCGAATTGGTATTATGCGGCATACACGATTATTAACTTATTTATTTCTTCAGTTGTGATTGATAAAATTCATACAAGACATAATAAATTAACATTAATGATTGTTACCGATAAACGTGATGAATTAGTTACTGCATTACATAAACGTGTTTACCGTGGAATAACGATATTACCTGCTGAAGGGGCATATACCCGTAAGGAAAAAACGTTATTAATGATGGTCATCGCAAGCTTTGAGTTATATAATGTAATTAGTACGATTAATGAAATCGATCCTGTCGCATTTACTAATGTGACAAAAAGTCAAAATGTCTTTGGTAACTTTGTAAAAACAAAAGTAGATTAATATATAAAGGGGAAATAAAAATGACTTTGATTTATAAGGTAAAAACATTTGATGAGGGACATGAAACTGATTTACAAGAATCAGTCAACGAATTTTTAAAAAAAGTTAAAGAGGGAAATTTAATTGATATTAAATATCAAGTTGCTACTCTTTATGATGGACGTGAACAATTATATTGTTTTTCAGCGATGGTTATTTATAAAGAAGAGAAAAAAGAGGACGAAAAGTAGTGAAAACAGATGAGTTAGAAAAGGTTTTTGTTTCTTTCTTTAAGAAAGAAATATTACTTTTCTTTAAAGATCAAACACAATATGGTTTTAATAATAAACGAGATCTAGATATTAAAAAAATCGGTATTAGTGTTGATTTAACACTTGATGTCATTGAGAAAGCTAAAAATAACCATGTTGACTTAATTTTAACCCATCACAACATTTGGGATGATTATTATGAATGGCATGACTTGTGTTTAGAAAAATTAGTTGAATACCAAATCGTTCATTATTTTAATCATTTAGTATTAGATAATGCACCATTTGGTCCAACTGGTTCTTTAGTAAAAGGACTTGGCTTAAAACAATTATACCCATTTTGTAAGCTCTCAGATTTTTACTTTGGAATTATCGGTGAATTTAAAGAGGCTATTTCCTTAAATGAAATACAGGTAAGACTAACAAAATATTGTGGTCATGAGATTAGAGTTTGGCAAAATAATAATCGACTGATTAAACGAGTGGGTGTAGTGAGTGGAAGCGGTGCTGATATAGAAACACTTAGAGAAGCTTATTTAAATCAATGTGATGCTTACATAACTGGTGAAAAGAAATCGAAATCATTATTATACGCTAAACAAGTTGGTATGAACTTTATTCTTGGTAGTCATACTTTTACTGAATATAATGGTTTAAAAGCGTATGCGAATTTAATTAAAGAAAATGCTAAAGATATAGAAATAATCTCTCTACAAGAAAATCACTTTGAGTAAGGATTGAAAATATGAAGAATGTCCGTGAAGTTGCTTTAAATATTATTGATAAAGTTTTGAATGAAGAAGGCTATAGTAATTTGTTAATTAGCCAAAGCATCTTTAATAATGAAGTAAACGATAAAGATTCCGGTTTATTAACGGAGTTAGTTTATGGTACGATTCAATATAAGTTAACTTTAGATTATTATTTAGCTGATTTTATTGGTGAACGCAAAATTAAACATAGTATTCGCAATATTTTACGGATGTCGATGTATCAATTAAAATATTTGGATCGAATACCCCAACACGCTATTATTAATGAAGCTGTTAATTTAGCAAAAATGGAACATCAAATAGCTGCTAATTATGTTAATGCGGTCTTAAGAAATGTGATCAAGTCTGGTGTTAAAAGTTTAGAGAGTATCGAAAATGAAGAAGAGCGATTATCAATTAAAACGTCACACCCATTATGGCTTATAAAGTTATGGAAAAAACAGTATGATTTTGAAACTGCCAAATCAATCTGTGAAATGAATAACATCCGTCCTTTTCAATATGCAAGATTAAATTTATTTAAAGATAAACGGGAAAATATTTTAAATCGCCTAAATGAATTAAAAATTGAATATAATCAAGTAGAAAATATTGAAGAAGCAATTTATGTTAAAAATAGTAATTTAGCTAACACGGGTATATACAAAGAAGGCTTTATTAATATTCAAGATTTAAGTTCAATTCTCGTAGCGAAAATTTTATCTCCTGTTAAGGGTGAAAATATTATTGATGTTTGTGCTGCTCCTGGTGGCAAATCGACACATATTGCCGAAATGATGCAAAATCAGGGCTCAGTGATATCTTGTGATATCTATGAACATAAAATTGAGTTAATTAAATATAATGCGAAAAGATTAGGATTAAGTATCATCAAACCCATGCTGATCGATGCGACAAAATTATCATCAAAATTCAGTGAAGCGAGTTTTGATCGGGTATTAGTAGATGCGCCGTGTTCTGGTTTTGGAGTTATTAAACGTAAACCAGAAATTAAGTATAATAAAAAGCCACAAGATATTGATGAAATTACCGGAGTTCAGAAAGCAATTGTAGATGAAGCAGTTAAGTTAGTAAAACTAGGTGGTACATTAGTCTATAGTACTTGTACAATAAATAAAAAAGAAAACGAGAAGATGGTTGAATATATTTTAAAAACTTATCCAGAATACAAACTCAATCCAGAACCTTTTAAAAGATTAAATTTAGGTAATGAAGGCTATATCCAAATAATCAATCAAGTGAAAGATGCAGATTTATTTTTTATTGCGAGTTTTAAAAAGGAAAATTAAGAATAATATATAAAAAATCCCATAAATATATACTAGTAGCAAAAGAAAGAAGGTATATTTTATGGGAATTTTTAATAATACAAATGCGAATGAAGATAAACTAGAAAAAGAATATGAGAAGATGCTCATTGAAGGCGAAGAGATTGTTCAAGCGTATAAAACGGTTCGTGACTTAATTATGATCACGAGTTTTCGTTTTATCACGATTGATAAACAAGGTGTAACAGGTAAAAAACAACATATTATTTGTTATCCATTAAATCGTGTCGTTAAATATGAAATTGAAAACTCACCCTATTTTGATATTGATAGCGAAATAGTGATTTGGTTTGAAGGTGTACAAGAACCAGTTAAATTCACTTTATCAAAAGGTACAAATTGTTTTGAGTTTATCAAGAATTTAACTTCTTCCATGTTTATACATTAATTTTAATATAAACACAAATACTAACATAAGTAGAATATAAGGAGCACTAAAAATGAAAATATTAATGAAGATATTAATTTTTATCTCTGCACTTATTAGTGCTTTTTCGGGTTTCTTTTTTATTATTTTAAGTGCGCTTAATGAATTGCATGATGAGTATGTATCACTACTAAGTTACATTGTTTTCTTTGGTTCTTTATTCATGTTAGTTTTGTCATTTTTCTTTAAACGAAAATTAAAATATTTTTACGCTATTTTATTATTAATATTATCCATTTTACAAGTAGTCATCTTTTTCCTATTACCTATTACCCACTACATCTTCATTATTCCAATCATTCTCTATTTAATTTGTTGTATTATTAGCGTTATAATTTAATAATAATAAATAAATCTCTATTGTTTTTACTTTGGAGATTTTTGTTATAAAAAATGAATATTCATAAACTTTCTTACACGTATTTTGTAACAATGCACTCTATAATGAAATCAAAGACCAAATTATGGAGGAATTAAAATGAAATTAGAAGTTGTTATAAGCAAGAACGAATTAAGTAAAGGAAGATTATTTAGTAATTTAACAGAAGCAAGTCAATATATGCGTCATAATGAAAAAATGATTAAAATCGGAAATCATGAAGTATTAGTAGATACTCTTGCTAAGAGTAGTAATGAATTAATCCGTAAAGTATATCAAAATTCATTAGGTCAAAAAAGATATTATATACTAAAGATTATTAATTAATGATATAATTATAATTGTATATTATCAAAAACAGGATAGGAGGAGATAATACATGAAAGTAAAAGGAATCAAAATTATTCTAAAAATTGTTTTAGTATTATTCTTGGTTTGGTTTATGACATACGTTTGTCTTACACCCATTACTTTTAAAAGTTTAGGTTTTAGATGGTGGGTGTTCATATTCTTACTTCTGCCTTTTATAAACTCATCTATAAAAAAATATTCTTCTAGAACAGGGCGTAAAGAGGTTAAATCCGATTTTGAAAAACGTTTTGAACATTATATGAACTACATTAATTTTGGATTAATATCGCTTTTTGTATTTATTATCATCATTTTAGTACAATTTGCCTCTACACCCATGTTTAACAGTGAAAAACATCGTAATTTAATAACTGTTATTGAAGGAAAAAGTTTTGAAGAAAGTGTAGAAAATATTGAGCAAATGATTATTCCAATTGTTGATAAAAGTTATGCTGCTAAATTAGGAGATAAAAAACTTGGTGAAACTAAAGGTTTAGGAAGTCAATTTAATACAGGAGAATATTCGATCATTGAAACTGCTGGTAACCTTTATTGGGTTGCGCCTTTAGAATATCAAGGTTTTTTTAAATGGAACAATAAAAAAGCTGAAGGTGTAGCAGGTTACATAAAAGTATCGGCTACAAATCCTAACGAAGTTGAATTTATTCAAACTAAAATGAAATATGTTCCTTCAGCATTTTTTGGACAAGATTTATATCGTCATGTCTACCAAAAATATAATCATGAATTATTGGACTATACTCCAATATTTGAAATTGATGATGAAGGAAATCCATATTTTATTATAAATACGATCAATAGAAAAATTAATAAGACGAGTGGAATAGATGTATCAGACGTTATTTTAGTTAATGCGGTTAATGGTGAGACAACTAAATATGCATTAACTGAAGTTCCTGCTTGGGTTGACCGTAATATTCCATCTCAAATTATCATGGATCAAATTGATCATTGGGGTAGACTAGTAAAAGGTTGGTGGAGTTCAATCACTTCCAAAACAGAGATGTTACAAGTATCAGAGGATTTCAATTATATTTATAATAATGGAGATTTCTATTTAATGACGGGTGTAACAAGTGTGGGGAGTGATGAGTCAATAGTAGGTATTACACTCACTAATATGAATACAAAGGAAACTGTATTATATCCAATTAGTGGTGCAACAGAATGGGCTGCTCAGCAATCTGCACAAGGTGTTGTGCAAGATTTAGGCTACACTGCAAGTTTTCCAATCTTGGTGAATTATAATGGTATACCAACTTATTTTATGACTCTAAAAGATAGTGAAGGTCTGATTAAAAGATATGCTTATGTTAATATCGAGAACTATTCAATTGTAGGAGTTGGAAGTAGTATATTAGAAGCAAAAAACAATTATTTAAAGACTTTACAAAACTCAAACAATAATAATTTGAACGGCGAATTAGTAGAATTAACAGCAGCTGTTTTAAAAATAGAAACAGTTAATGTAGAAGGAACGACTTATTATCATATTTTATTAGATACAGTACCAAATAAAGTTTTTATTGCTCAATATTCTGTGAGTTTAGAATTACCTTTTACAGAAGTTGGTGATGAAGTAACAATTAAATATTTTAACGCTAATAAACCTAATCTTAATATCGAAAGATTAAACAATTTAAATTTATCGATTGAATAATATAAAACCGAGATCTCTCGTATTCATTAACTTTTCTTGATTAAAAATCATTAAGAATATAAAATATGGCACAATAGTGTATAATTAAATTGGGTGATAGTATGGACATTAAAATACAACTATATCATTTTATTGATCAATTGAATTTAATAAACCATAATTTTAATTTATTATATAATGATGACTGCGAGTCTTTATTATTAGAAGATTCTATAGTGAACTTTTTCGTTGACTATAAAACAGAATTATCTGACTTTTTAAAAGATTTAAATAATGATAGGTATAGTGAGTTAATTGATCAAATTGTTATATACTCAGTTGATGATTTAATAAAGACAATCACGAGAATAAACCAATTTGTCGATATAGATCATACATTAAAAGCTAAATTATATCATATATATTATCAATTTATTTCTATTTTGATCGAGAAAATGTTTGCAAGAACCATTCATATTGATTGGTTAACCCATCAAGTTAAGCAGCATCAGGCTGAATTAAAAGTAATCTTACAAGAAATAGATGAGTTAGCGATCTATCGTAATGAACCTCAAAATAGTGAGGATGTTCCTTGTTTTCAATATAGTGCCAAACTACAACTCGGTCTTATGGGGATTGATATAAAAAGTCTGAACGGACCTGTAATTGATATCGGATGTGGAGAATACGCTTATTTGGTGAATTACTTAGTCAAATTAGGCAAAGATATCGTTGGAATTGATCGCAGTGTTTCAAATGGACCACATACAATAAATACTTCATGGTTTGACTTTGATTTTGGAGAAGACAAATGGAGTTCTATTATTAGTCATCAATCTTTTACCAATCATTTTAAAAGACAACATTATAAGACAAATGGAAGTTATATCGAATATATAAAATTATATTTAAATATTTTAAAGTCATTAAAACCAAAGGGGAGCTTTTACTATACTCCTGATTTACCTTTTATTGAGCAATTTTTAGATTCAGATAAATACAAAGTAGAAAGATTACCTATTGAAAATTTGGGTTTTTATTCTGTAAAAATCACTAAATTATAATGTTTTTTATATTCATAGTGAACTTTCCATCATATGATAATATGAAATATTGACAATTTAAAATAATTCAGTTATATTTTAGATAAAACAATGTAAGGGGGTAAATATGTTTCATTTAAAAGGTATATCATTTTTATTGATTAGTTTTACACTGTTACTTTTATCGGGTTGTGAGATATTAGAGGTTATAAGTAAAACCGAGCAGACTATAACCTCAAATGCATCTGTAGTTGTACCACAATATACAACTCAAACAGGAGTGACTTCTGCACCAGATCCATCGCTGGTCATTCGTGCAACGTTTGATAACATGGAAAATCTTCTAAATTATCAAAACAAAGTAGTAATTAACGATAAGTCTTCGCTTGGAGATCACATAGTTGAATTTTCATATATGTTTGATTTGGATCAAAAAGATGAAGAACAAGATAGGTTTACTAATTATAATCGAAAATATGGATTGAATCGAATTGATTTATATGATGATTTTGAACTAGATACCATATATTTAGAATTAATAGATGAGAAACGTCTACTCTATACCAAAAATAATGAAAAGTGGCACGTTCAAGATGTTTATAAAGAGATATTGAATGAACTGTATTATGGAGCTTTAGTAAATTTTAATTATAATTATTTAGCTAATCAAGAAGCTACATTAATAGAATCAGACCATTTCGATGTATATGAAATTAATATTGATGGCAGTGAAATGCTATTATCTGCTTTACAAACTAATTTAACAAGTTTTCTTAGTAAATATAAAATTACAAATAAAGAATTTGAGGATCTCTTAGTTGAAACAAAACTAATTGTAACTATTTTTAGTGACACTAAAGAAATAGTTTTTATTGATGTTGACTTTACTTCAATACTAAATGATCTCTTCGATTTAGCAAAACCGAGAGTAACATTTGAATTACCAACTTACACTCAATTTACGATTAATAATAGCTTTGGTAATACAAATGGTATTGATTTAGAAATTACTGATGAAATGCGTTCTTCTTTTGTTATTCCTGATCATTCTGTAATATTTTCTGAAACATTAAACAATATGACTCATGCATATAATTATGAAAATAAAATGATATATGACATATCATCTGAATCAGGTAGTTCTTACAGTTATTTGCATTATGCCATTGACATGGAAAATGCGAGTGAAGGACTAATTAGGCATACATCTAGTGGTAGTCAATATTATTTAGAAGACAATCAAACTTTGTATACCTATATAAATCAAACTAACGAATGGATTGTAAATTTAATAAATGAAGATGATTTTGAACATTCACCAAGTCATTTTATTACGAACAAAGAGCTTTTTAGTTTCTTAAATGATACTGAATTCGTAAATGTATATCAAGTTAATAATAATTTAGTTACCTATGTTTTTGATGGTGATATGAATGAAATGCTTTTTATTGCCTTTAATGCTAATAAAGATGTCTATTTAAATTATTATAAAGTAACTGAAGAGGAACTTTCTAGGTTATTTGTTGATTTTAAATTTTTTGTTACAATTGATACAACAACCCATTTAATCACAAAAATAGAAATGGATTTTTCAGATGTTCTCAGTGGTGTTTATGATTTAGCTAAAGATAGAGACGTTAGCCATTTACCAACAGGAGTAAGTAGTAAATTCACGATTTGGTATGGTAAGTATAATGAGATTGAATTATTCATTAATGACGATATGAAAAATATAGAATAGTATAAAAGACTGTCGTTTGACAGTCTTTTATACTATTTAGTGTTTATTTTTAATGTTTTAGAAGCAAAATATAAAAAAACAATGTATTTTGTGTTAAAATATTAATATAGTAATAGAAACGGTGATGAAATGAAAAACAATATATATTCTTATACAGTAAAAGAATTAGAACACTATTTTGAAAGTATAAATGAAAAGAAATTCAGAGCTAAACAAGTTTTTGAATGGTTATATAAACAAAGGGTAAATGCTTTTTCAGAAATGAAAAATTTATCTAAAAATTTAATCGAAAAATTAGAAAATGAATTTGATATACATATTCTAGAATTAGATATGAAACAAGAATCAATAGATGGTACGGTTAAATACTTATTTAAAGTCCGTGACGGGCATTTCATTGAGTCAGTACTTATGGAACATGAATACGGTTATTCTGTGTGTGTAAGTACGCAAATAGGCTGTAAAATGGGCTGTACGTTTTGTGCTTCTACAATTGGTGGAGTAGCACGCAGTCTTGATGCCGGAGAAATTGTTGATCAGGTCTTAGAAATTCAAAAACTTATTGATCCTGATCATAAGAGAGTCAGTTCTATTGTTTTAATGGGTTCTGGTGAACCATTTGACAATTTTGAAAATACGATGAAATTTATTGATATTATAAATGATGAATTCACTTTAAATATTGGTGCTAGACATATAACGGTCTCTACTAGCGGGATCGTTCCGCGTATTATCGAATTTGCGGATATGAATTCACAAGTTACACTTGCAATTTCACTACATGCCACTACAAATATCACAAGAAGTTTAATTATGCCAGTGAATCGTACTTATCCACTTGAAAAATTAATTGAAGCGATCGAATATTATAATAAGAAGACAAATCGTCGGGTGAGTTTAGAATTTGGTTTACTAGATGGAATAAATGATTCAGAAGAAGAAGCATTACGTCTGGCTAATCTAATAAGACATTTATTATGCCATGTTAATTTAATTCCAATTAATTATGTTAGAGAAAGAAAATACGAAAAACCTTCCCAAAATCGAATTCATCGTTTCGCGAAAGTTTTAGAGGATGAAGGTATTAACGTGACTGTTCGTCGAGAAAAAGGGTCAGATATTGATGCTGCGTGTGGGCAATTACGCGCTAAAAAAGCTAAACTTATTCCTGAGGAGGAACTATGCCAAAAGGACTAATTATTAAAGCGTTAAGTGGTTTTTACTATGTTGAAGAAAAGGAAACCAAAAAAATCTATGAATGTCGTGGCCGTGGTGTATTTAGAAATCAAAATATTACTCCCTATGTAGGAGACCGTGTAACATTTCAAATTGAATCAAATGATCAAGGTTATGTCACTGAAATTGATGATCGAACCAATATCCTTGTGAGACCACCGATCGCAAATGTCGACCAAGTACTATTAGTTTTTTCAGCTAAAAAACCAGACTTTAATCAGCCATTATTAGATCGTTTTTTAACAGTTATTGAAAGTGATGGGTTAAAACCAGTTATAATCTTATCTAAAATGGACTTAATTGAAAGTGATGAACTTGCAGATTTTATTAAATATTACGAATCGATTGGTTATATGATTTTAAAAGAATCCAAATATGATCAACAAAGTATAGATAAAATTTGTGAAGTCATTGATAATAAGATTAGCGTACTTGCAGGTCAATCTGGTGTAGGTAAATCATCATTATTAAATGCGATTAATCCAAATTTTAAATTAAACACTGATGAAATTTCTAAAGCTTTAGGTAGAGGAAAACATACAACTAGACACGTCGAATTATTTAAAGTTTGTGAAGGTTTAGTGGCTGATACACCTGGATTTAGTTCGTTAGATTTTCGTGATTTAGATATTGATTGTGACCTTTTAGCACAATCATTTGTTGACTTTTTTGTCTTAGGCTCAAAATGTAAATTTAATATGTGTACACATATTAATGAACCAGGATGTGCTGTTAAAGGAAAATTAAATCAAAATGTTGTTTTTGATAATCGTTATAAAAATTATAAAGATTTTTACAATGAAATAAAAGAAACAAGAGTTATATATCAAAAGAAGCAAAAGGAGAAATAGTAATGATTAAGGTAGCCCCATCGATTTTATCAGCTGATTTCAGTCATTTGAGGGAAGATGTCTTAGACATAACAAAAAAAGGTGCCGATTATATCCATATTGATATTATGGATGGACATTTTGTACCGAATATCACGTTTGGTCCAATGGTAGTTAAAGCAATCAGACCCTATAGTGATTTACCATTTGATGTTCACTTAATGATTGAAAATGTTGACACTTTTATACCAGAATTCGTGAAAGCTGGTGCAAATCTTATCACAGTGCACATTGAAGCTTCAAGACATTTACACCGCTCTTTACAACTCATTAAAAGTTTAAATGTGAAAGCGGGCGTTGTATTAAATCCTCATACGCCAGTTGAAGCTGTTGAATGTGTCCTTGAACTGTGTGATATAGTACTAGTTATGTCAGTTAATCCTGGGTTTGGTGGACAACAATTTATTAGTAGTGCGTTAGATAAAATTAAAAAATTAAAAGAAATCAGAGATTCAAAAAACTATCATTATTTAATTGAAGTAGACGGTGGAGTGAACGATGTCACAGCTAGACTTTGTGAGGAAGCCGGAGCAGATGTATTAGTTGCGGGTTCTTATATCTTTAATAATAAAGATCGACTTAACGCAATTGAAAAGGTCAGGGGACTATGATTGTTAATATCGTTTCAGGCAGTCCGTTAGTTAATCTAAGTTTAGTGAGTCATTTTAAATGTGATTATTTAATCGGTGTTGATTACGGGGCGTATCATCTTATTAACAATAATATTAAGATAAATGCGGCTATAGGTGATTTTGATTCAATTAGTGATCAAGAACTCAATGATGTTAAAAGTAAATGTGATCATGTTTTAATCTATCCAAAAGAAAAAGATGAAACGGATACGGAAATTGCCTTAAATTATGCTTTTGAACTAAATCCAAAAGAAATTAATTTATTTGGTGTAACGGGTAAGCGAATTGATCATTTTTTAGGAGCTTTTTATTTATTTAAGAAAACTTTATTAAATCAAGTTAAATTAAATATTATAGACGATAATAATTGTCTATATGTTTTAAAACCAGGTACACATACTATTCAAAAAAACAATTATAGATATATCTCTTTTTTTAGTTTTAATGAAGTAGTATTAAATTTAAGTATAGTTGGTTTTAAATATAAATTAGATCATCATTTATTAAAAAATGAAAACTCATTATGTTTAAGTAATGAGTTAATTTCAAAGTCAGGGACAGTTTCGTTTACCGAGGGAATATTATTAATTGTCGAAAGTAATGATTAATTTATCATAGTTTAGAAAAAACTTTCATACTATATACCATAGTCCTAAATTAAACAGGGGGTATAAATATATGAAATTTTATACAATCAAATTACCTAGATTTTTATCTGTGATTGTTACATTTTTTATCCGTATATTTAAACGTAAAAAATAGACTAATTGCTCCAAGTTATTGGAGCAATTTTTTTTGAATAAAATTTGTCGAATGGATAATGATAATAAAAGGTGAAGTTTATGCACAATTTAGATGTAGCAGTGATCATTATTCATGGATTTTGTGGTGAAACAACGCAAGTGGAACCATTAACTAATAAATTAAAACAATATGGCTATGATGTATATACGCCATGTTTAAAGGGTCATACTGGCTTTAAAAAGGATCTTATGCAAGTTACCTATATTGATTGGATTCACGACGTAGAAAACCTCTATTTGTCTTTAAAAGAACAATATAAAGAAATAATCCTAATTGGCTTTTCAATGGGTGGTTTAATCGCATTACAAATTGCGAGAAAATATGATGTTAATCGTGTTATTACCTTAAATACACCTATTTATCTATGGAATGTGTTTAATATTATCAAATATATCGTTTTTGATTTAAAGAATTTACAATTTGATTTTATAAAAAACCATTCGACAGTACTTAAAAGATATTCATTCCACGCTGTTAAAAACTTTCTTCTATTACTTAGAGAAACGAAAAAAAATTTAAACGAAATAAAGTGTGATGTCCTGTTAAATCAAGCATATGATGATGAAACAGTAAGATATAAGAGTGTTTACTATTTATATGATCATATTAATAGTCATCATAAGAAAGTGAAATTATATCATCACTGTAATCATATGATCTTACAAAGTGAAATAGCTGAAGAAGTCATGGATGATTTGTATGATTATATAAGAAATGGAAAAATATACAATGGATAAATAACCAAATAACGCTCATCCTAATGTTAGGAGTTGATTTTATGATTTCAATCGGAGACAATTTTGGCTATTTAACTGTCATTGCAGATGCTGGTATGAAACGTATTTCAAATTTAAGCAAATACGATTCTCCTCATTTTCTATGTCAATGTGGATGTGGAAATCAAATTGAGGTCAGTGAACCCAGTTTACATTATAATATTGTTAAAAGTTGTGGATGTAATAAAAATAGAAGGACTTTTTCGATAAAAGAAACTAAACCAGCACCAGTAATAGTACCTGTACCGGTCCAAGTACAAGCTTAATCAAGGTTAATGATATTAACCTTTTTTTATTTATGAAAATAAAAAAAAGGTCCTTTTTAGACCTTTTTATTATACACGCTCAACTTTACCTGATTTCAAAGCACGAGCAGAAACATATACTCTTTGTGGTTTTCCATCAATCATAATACGTACTTTTTGTAAATTTGCTTTCCAAGTACGTCTAGTAGAATTCAATGCGTGTGAACGTTTATTTCCAAATCTTGTACGACGTCCTGTTATTGCACAAACGCGAGCCATCTATAAAACCTCCTTTTAGGTTATAACCTTCTTAGACTATATTAATTTATCACAAATCTGATAAATTATCAAGTTTTTTTCGCATAAACTAATATAAAAGTAAAAAATATTCAACTACATTCACAAAATAGTTGTATATTCTTGGAAGTTATAGTAAAATTTAATATTATAATAGTTTGATATTCATAATTATAATATATATGTTAGGAGGCTTTTAGTATGACAATACATATTGAAAGTGAGTTAGGACGAATTGATGTATCGACTGATGCGATCGCTCAAATTGCTGGTACTGCTGCGACTCAATGTTATGGAGTAGTGGGAATGGCGTCTAATAATCAATTAAAAGATGGATTAGCTGTTATATTAAGACGAGAAAACTTTGGTAAAGGTGTTGTTATTAGAAATGATAATGACTTAATCGATATTGATCTTTTTGTTGTCTTAGGCTATGGAGTGAAGATTTCTGAAGTCTCAATTGAAATTCAAAAAAAAGTTAAGTATGATGTAGAACAATATTTTGGTAAAAAAGTAAGAAGTATAAATGTTTTCGTACAGGGAGTACGCGTTATTGATGAAAATTAGGAGGTAATGAAGATGTCAATTTTTAAAATTGACGGTACTTTGTTTAAACAAATGATTGTAAATGGAGCCGTTAATCTTGATAATAATTCTGATAGGATAGATGAACTTAATGTTTTCCCTGTACCAGACGGTGATACAGGAACAAATATGAAATTAACATTAAACGCTGGAGCAAAAGAAATTGCAAATCTTAATTCCAATTCAATCGCAGAAGTAGCTAAAAAATTATCTCGCGGGCTTTTAATGGGCGCACGTGGTAACTCAGGTGTTATTTTATCGCAACTATTTCGGGGATTCGCAAATGGTGTTGAAGGTCATGATGCGGCTGATGCAGTCGTTTTTGCACGTGCATTAAAAAAAGGTGTTGAAACAGCTTATAAAGCAGTTATGAAGCCTGTGGAAGGAACTATTTTAACAGTTGCACGTGAGTCAGCTGATGAAGTAAATCGCTTTGCAGGACCTGAACTTGCTTTTAAAGACCTAATATCACGTTTAGTAAATGAGTCTAAACGCTCATTACAACATACACCAGAACTATTACCGGTTTTAAAAGAAGTCGGTGTAGTAGATTCAGGTGGAGCCGGACTAGTTGTAATTTATGAAGGTTTTGAAAAAGCTATAAATGGTGAAATTTTGAAATTGAATGAATTTAAAGAAATTAAAAATACTCAAAGTGCGCAATCTCAATTTAAAACAGAAGATATCACATTTGGATATTGTACTGAATTTATTGTTCAATTAGACCCTGAAAGATTAAAAAGTAATCCATTCACTGAAGAACGTCTAAGAAATGCCCTATCAAGAATTGGGGATTCTTTAGTAGTTGTTCAAGACGAAGATATTATTAAAGTACACGTTCATACAAATGAACCTGGTGTAGCTTTAAATATAGCTCAAAAATATGGAGAATTTTTAAAATTAAAAATAGAAAACATGCGTGAACAACACAGTTCGATTACTGGCTATGAAGACACGAAAGAAGTAACAAAAGAAAAAGAGAAAAAAGAATACGCAATAATTGCTGTTTGTGCTGGTGAGGGATTAGCTAACATCTTCAAAGAAATGGGATGTGACTATATCATATCTGGTGGTCAAACTATGAACCCTTCTACAGAAGATTTTATAAAAGCAATTAAAGACGCAAATGCGAAAAATATTTTAATTTTACCAAATAACAGTAATATTATTATGGCTGCAAATCAAGCAGCAGATGTCACTGATGGAGTGAATGTAAAAGTTGTTCCAACAAAAACAATACCACAGGGATATTCGTCGTTATTAATATTTAATCCAACAACTGATATAGAATCTAACTTTGAATCAATGAATGAACAAATAAACGAAGTTAAATCAGGACAGGTTACTTTTGCGGTAAGAGATACGCAATTTAATGGATTAGAAATTCATAAAGATGATTATATGGGTATGTTTGAAAAAAATATCGTTGTTAGTAAAACTGGACGTTTAGATGTAACATTAGATTTATTAGATCAAATGATTGATAAAAATTCAGAAATTGTTACCATATTCTATGGTGATGATGTGACTGAAGAAGAAGTTGAAAATATAAGTGAATATATTGAAGCTAATTATGAAGAAGTTGAATTAGAAGTTCTAGAAGGAAACCAACCAGTATATTCTTATATAATCGCTATTGAATAATATAAATGACTAACACATATCAAATTTTTGATATGTGTTTTTTTAAGTTAAATAATAAAAGCTATACGCAAAGTCGCGTATAGCTTTTATATATTTATATTTGTTTGAACTATAATGACCTTCTTCAATCAATCCAAAATGAAGATTTTTAAACTCTGTTTTTACTTCAACATTGTGAAGTAATATGTTTTTAAACTAGTCTCCATTTATTGTTTCATAAAATTCTACTTCCCTATTACTCAAAATTTAACACTTATTAAGAGTCTGTTTAGATAAGTTTTTTTTACTTTATTTTGTATTTATACAGTCGTTTTTTATTAATTGTAAAAAAAAGTAATATTTTTGACAAAAATAATTGACAATTTTAATAATTATGATAATATTAGTTTGTACTTCAAATTATTTGATGTTCTAATTATTTGAGAGTCTAATTATTTGAAGTTAAAATTAATAATAGGATGGTATAACGTATGAAGCCAAAAATCGCTATATTAACCGATAGCTCATCGTCATTATATAAAATTAAACATAATTATGAAAATCTGTTTATGATTAACATTCCATGTTTTATTGATGGTGAAATATATACTGATTTTGATAAAAACGGTGATGAAACATTTTATAATGCTTTAATCAGATCAGTAACGGTTCCTAAAACAAGTCAACCCTCAGTGGGTGAAACTGTAGAAAAATATGAATATATTAAATCGTTGGGTTATACAAATATAATTTATTTACCACTTTCTAAAGAATTAAGTGGTACCTATCAAAATGGTTATTTAGCTAAAGAGATGGTAACAGATATTGAAGTTGAGATTGTTGATACGTTAACTACTGTATCGATATTAGGTAATTTAGCTATTGAAGCAGCAAGACTTGCAAGACTGGAGTTTACTGTTGAACAAATAACCAGTAAAATATTAGAATTAAAAGCGAAAACAAGTTATTATGTAACAGTTAATGATTTAACTTCACTCGTAAAAAATGGACGCTTGTCAAATGCGAAAAGCATTGTTGCTAATTTATTAAAAATTAAACCAGTTATTAAATTAACTGACGATGGAAAAATTGTAAGTTTAGAAAATGTAAGAACTTTTAAAGGTGCAATTAAGTCCATAATTGATAGAATCGCAGTTGATTTAGATACTAATCATGGTGTTCTACACGTTGCGTTTACAAATAATAACAGTGACTTAGAATATGTGGAAAGTTTATTAAAAGAAAGATTTCCACAGACAAAGATAGAAATCTATACTTTATCTGCTACAATCGTAGCTCACGTAGGATTAGAAACTATCGCAATCGGATATGTAAATTATTAGGAGGAAATTAAAATGATATTTGAAAAAGTAGTCGAACTTATCGCAAATGAATTAAGTGTTTCAAAGGAAGAAATTAAAATGGAAACACATTTACAAAATGACTTAGGGGCAGACTCATTAGATGCTGTTGAGTTAATCATGACAGTTGAAGAGGAATTTGATTTATCAATTCCAGATGATTTAGCACAAGGATTAAAAACAGTTGGCGATATTGTTAGATATCTAGAAGCTAATAAGTAATTCATTAATTTAAAAGCAGACGATTAAAAATCGTCTTTTTTTAAAAGGCATACTTTGAAGTTCAAAATATTTGGATGGAGGATATTATGGATATTAAACAAATACAAAGTATAATCAAAGATTTTGAAAAATCAAATATTACATCATTAGAGATTGAATTAGAAGGATTTAAATTAAAATTAAATAAAGATCAAATACATGAAGAACTGACACGTGTTGTAAGAACGAATACCGCAAAAGAAGTAGTTGCTGAAAAAGAAGTAGAAGAAACCTTAGAAGGTACAGAAGTAAAATCTCCACTTGTCGGAACATATTATTCATCTAGTAATCCTAAAGATAATCCTTTTGCATCTGTTGGGCAAAGAGTAGAAAAAGGCCAAACAGTATGCATCATCGAAGCAATGAAAATTATGAATGAAATTACAGCTCCAGTTAGTGGAGTGATAGAAGCTATTAATGTTAAAAACGGCTCACCTGTAGGATTTGACACAGTTATAATGGTTATAGCTTAGAGGGTGATGTAAATGCAAAATAAAGTATTAATAGCAAATCGTGGTGAAATTGCGGTAAGGATTATTAGAGCTTGTAAAGAATTAGGAATTGGCTGTGTTGCGGTATACTCTAAAGCTGATAAAGATAGCTTACATGTTAAACTAGCGGATACAGCAATCTGTATTGGTGAAGCAAAAAGTAGTGAAAGTTATTTAAATATGAATAATATTATCAGTGCTGCGATCGCTTCAGGTTGTAATGCGATTCATCCTGGTTATGGTTTTTTATCAGAAAATGAGAAATTCGTTGATATCATTGAAAAATGTAAAATTAAATTTATTGGCCCAAGCAGTGATGCAATATCAAAATTAGGAAATAAAGCTGTAGCGCGTCAAATCGCAAAATCAGCTAATATCCCAGTTGTTATGGGCTCAGATGGTGTCGTAGAAACTGTAGAAGATGGAATTAAAATCGCTAATCAAATTGGTTATCCAATTTTAATTAAAGCCGTTAGTGGTGGAGGCGGAAAAGGAATTAGTGTCGTTAGAAGCGAAGCTGAATTTGTTAAATTATTCGAAACGACTTGCCTTGAAGCTCAAGCAAATTTTGGTGATAAAACAGTTTATATAGAAAGATATATTGAAAATCCACGTCATATTGAAATTCAAATTATGGCAGATCATTTTGGAAATGTTATTTATTTAGGTGAAAGAGATTGTTCTGTTCAAAGAAGAAATCAAAAGATGATTGAAGAAGCACCCTCACCATTTGTTAACGATACATTAAGAAAAAGACTTGGTGAAGATGCTGTTAGGGTAGCAAAAGCAGTTAAGTATGAAAATGCTGGAACAGTTGAATTTATCGTAGATAAAGAAGGAAATCATTTTTTTATTGAAATGAACACACGAGTTCAAGTAGAACATCCCGTAACAGAAATGATCACAGGAATTGATATCGTTAAAGAACAATTAAGAATTGCTTATAATAACGAATTATCTGTTAAACAAGAGGATGTTGTTATTAATGGTCATGCTATTGAATGTCGGATTAATGCAGAAGATCCAAATAATAATTTTAGACCATCACCTGGCTTAATTAAAAACCTAGTATTACCTGGTGGGTTTGGTGTTCGAGTAGATACACATATTTACAATAATTATCAAGTACCACCCTATTATGATTCAATGCTAGCAAAATTGATTGTCCATGCTCCTACTCGTAAAGAAGCAATTCGTAAAATGCGTGTAGCACTTGAACAATTTATGATAGATGGAATAAAAAATAATATCGAATTTCAATATTTAATTATGCATAACACTGATTTCGTCAGAGGTGTGTATGATACAAGCTTTATAAGAGAATTTTTAGAGGCTACAAAGGGTGATTAAAATGGAAAATTTCTTTGAAGATCGTAAAACGAAAATTGAGATTTTTAATAAGAACGTAAGAAGAAAAAATTATGTTATTTCTAAAGTTGATATTCCAGATGGTTTATTTGTCAAATGTGAAAAATGTAATGAACATATCTTTCAAGAAGATTATAAGTTAAGTCAATACGTTTGTCCTAAATGTCATTATCATTTTAAAGTATCAGCTAGAGTTAGAATCGATATCACAAGTGATAAAAATAGTTTTAAAGAACTATATAAAAATATGAGATCAGTCAATCCACTGGAATTTCCGAGTTATCAAGAAAAAATTAAAAGTTATCAAGATGAAACGAATGAATTAGATGCTTTTATATGTGGAATTGCGACAATCGGTGGAAATAAAGTTGCGATTGGTGTACTAAACAGCTTCTTTATGATGGGAAGCATGGGTTGTGTTGTTGGTGAAAAAGTAACAAGACTTATTGAAGAAGCTACAAGTAAAAAGTTACCACTTGT
>JARDZP010000034.1 GCA_029240795.1 Haloplasmataceae bacterium
GTTTCGATTAAAGATGAAGGCATTGGCATTGATAAAAAGGATTTACCTCATATATTTGAACGCTTTTATCGAGTCGATAAAGCCAGATCACGTGATACTGGTGGTACGGGTCTTGGGTTAGCGATAGTAAAGTCTTCATTAGACATACATAAAGCAAAGATAACTGTCAATAGTATAGTTAATGAAGGTACAGAATTTATAATAACTTTTAAAGAATACAATAAAAAATGAGTGTAACATGTTACACTCATTTTTTATTGTATTAATCTTTATTATTTATTAGGATTATAAGGTTTAATGTTTACTTTAACATCTTTTTTACTTAAATCAGCTTCAGGTTCGTCTATTACTTGGTAATATTGTTCATTTAATTCATATTCAGCGATATTACAACAATGATCACCAATACGTTCTAGGTTAGATAATAATTCGATGAACATGATTCCAGTATCAGATGTACAAATACCATCATTAACTCGATTAGTATGACGTTTACGACTTTTTTTCTCCATTCTGTCAACACTTTCTTCAACTTCAATAACTTGTTCAGCTAATTTTTTATCATTATTTTCAATAATAAGGATACAATTATTCAACATCGATAAAACTGTATTACACATTTCATCAAAGTCTTGCCAAGCATCTTCTGTTAAAGTACCTTTATTTTCATGGATATATTGAAATACTTCAATAAGATTTTCAGAATGATCACCAATACGTTCTAGATCTCGAATCGTATCTAAGTACTTAGATAATACTTTTGAATTATAGTCGTCTACAGATGAGGTAATTTTAACCAAATATTCATGTATTTTGTGATCTAATGAATTTATGATCGTTTCTAGTGTTTTTACTTCTTCAAATAGACTTCCACTAGGTTCTTTTGCATACTTCATCGTTTCTTCTAACATTTTTTTAACAATGTGTGACATTTGAAGAATGACATTTTTAGTACTAGCTAACGCGAGTGCAGGAGATTGTTCGATTAAATCTTCGTTAAATGCTTCATCAATTGCTTCTGAATAATCTTCTTCTTTTCCTTTTATTATTTGTTTTATAAACCAAATGATTTGATCTACAAACCAAACTAATATTAAGGTATTAACAAGGTTAAATGTAAAGTGAGCATACGCAATAGCCATTCTATTATTTGCTCCAGTTAATTCTTGTAAGAATTCGATAAAATAAGTAAATGGAACTAAGATTATCATGAATAGGATAGAACCAAATACATTAAAAAAGACATGGAATGCTGAAGCTCTTTTAGCAGCGATTGATCCACCAAGTGCGGCAATAACTGCAGTAATTGTAGTACCGATGTTATTACCAAAGATAATTGGTAAGGCACCTGAAATAGTTAATCCATCTGTATCAACTAAACTTTGTACAATACCGGTTGTAGCTGAAGATGATTGAACAATCATTGTTACAACAGCTCCAGTTAATAAGCCAAGAATTGGACGATCTGAGAAACTTGCTAAAACTTCTTTTACTTTAGCGGATTCTTCAACAACTCTTGTTAATCCATCACCCATTAAGTCCATACCGAAGAATAATAATCCAAATCCAAATATGATTTGACCAATACTTTTTACTTTTTTATTTCGTATAAAGAATATTAAAATCGCTCCAATACCGACAAAAAATAATGAATAATCACTAATTGCAGGGAAACTAAATAAAAAAGCTGTTGCTGTTGTACCAATATTTGCACCCATAATTATACCGATTGCTTGTGGCATTGTCATAAGTCCAGCACGAATTAAGCTTATTGATAGTGCTGTTGTTCCTGATGAAGATTGAATAATCCCTGTTACTACAGCTCCAACAAGGATACCAACAAATACATTATTTGTTAATTTTTCAATTATCATTTTCATTTTGTTGCCGGCAAGTGACTGAAGAGCATCACCCATTAAGTTAATTCCATAAAGAAATAAACCTAATCCACCGATTAAGCCTAAGATAATTTCTAGCATCAATTTTACCTCACATTAATATATTTTTAACGTTACCTTAATAAAATAGCATAATTTAGGAAATAATTAAACATATTTTAACAATGTTAACAGAATCTTAACAATTCAGCGAAATAATTAACGATAATAAAATTTTATTTAAATATAGAATTAATTTATATGTTGTATATTATTATTGTCAAAAGACAAAAATAAAAATAATAAATTTATGTGGAGGAATAAGAATGAAGAAATTATCGATGTTATTGTTCATTTCAATATTAAGTTTAGTATTATCAGCATGTGGTGAAAAAACTACAAATGATGAATTAGGAAACTACCTAACAGGTGAAATAAATATATATACAAGAGATGCTGTTTCTGGTACAAGAGAAGCATTTGAATCAATCGTCGGATTTAAGAGTAATGAGTTAGCTGCCTCAGCAATTGAAACAACTGGTAATGGTGATATGGCAACTAAAGTTGGAAATGACCAATATGCGATTGGTTATGCATCACTATCAACAGATTTCGAAGCTAATAACATTAGAACTTTAAAATTCGAAGGTGTTGAAGCTACAGAAGAAAATGTTATTAATGGTACATACACATTACAAAGACCATTTAGTTATACAACAAGAGAAGCAGATGATTTTGGAAATGATGATGTAAAAAATATGACAGCAGCATTTATCGCTTTCATGGGTACAAAAGATGGGATTGCAGTCTTAAACTCTAAACATGTAATAATTGATGGATCGACTGCTCCAACATGGAATAGTATTAAGGAACAATACCCTATAGTTAATAACGCTACAGATATTACGGTTAGAATGGGTGGATCAACATCTGTAGAAGCATCTGTAGAATCAGTGGCTGAAGCATTTAAAGCAACTGCACCAGCATTTGCATACACAATGAATCAAACAGGTTCTGGAGATGGGTTTAAAAGAACATTAGGTGTAAATAAAGATAATATGCCAGTTGAAATTGGTTTTGCATCACGTACTTTTAATACAGAAGAAGATATAACATCTGCATTTAAGTCAGGGATAATCGGTAAAGACGCTATAGCTGTTGTAGTAGAAAAAGAAAACCCACTTACTACAATAACAAAAGCACAATTAAAAAATATCTTCATTGGTCAAATTAAAAATTGGGAAGATTTATCTAAATAATTAATTTAATCATTGAAATGCACTTAGCCCTTAAAGGGCTTTTTGTGTTCATTTTCTAGAAGTAGGTGAAACTATGATAATTGGAGAAAAAATTAAAAAATTAAAAAATAAATCAAATCGTAAAAATGTTGCAGATTATTTAACTAATTTATTTTTATTAGTTTTAACAATAATCGGAGCAGCTATAATCATTTTTATTTTTGTCATCATATTTGTAAAAGGTATACAACCATTTCTAAAAGGTTATGAATATCATCATATTAATTTTTGGGATTTTATAACAGGACTTAGTTGGAGAGAAGATTTTAGAAATGTCGAGAATAGTCTTCTAGGTGTAGGATTTATTGTAATAAATACATTATATATAACAATATTATCAGTTTTATTAGTAGTACCCTTATCTATACTTACAGGGTTATTTATTTGTAAAATAGCTCATAATCGTTTATCTAAATTTTTAACTACGGTTATTGAAATATTGGCTTCCATTCCTTCGGTTATATATGGTTTATTTGGTGCAGCATTTATCGTAGATATTATAAAGATTGTTCCTGAAACTGCGGGTGGACTATCTACTTTAGCAACAGTAATAGTATTATCAATTATGATATTTCCTACTATTACTACTATGTCAGTTACAGCAATTAAAGCTGTACCGAAAACGCTTGAAGAAGCTTCTCTAGCTTTAGGCGCTACTGAAGTCCAAACTAATTTTAAAGTAGTCTTAAATTCTGCAAAATCAGGAATATTCGCAGGGATTATTTTAGGAGTCGGAAGAGCACTTGGAGAAGCAACAGCTGTTTCAATGGTTGCTGGAGATAAAAGTTTTGGTCCAACATTCGGGTTATTTGATATTACGAGAACATTAACAACAACGATGTTAAAAGGTATTTATGAATCGCAAGGTTTATTATATGATATTAAGTTCTCAGTTGCACTAGTCCTAATGGTAGTGATTTTATTAACTAATGCTATCTTAAACTTTGTTAAGAAGAGAGTAGGTTATATAAATGAGTAGAAATGCAAAAGATAAGATTCTTACAACCTTAACTTATATGGCTGCTAGTATTGCTATAATAATATTAGCAACTATAATTGGTTTTATCTTTTTTCGAGGATACAAAGCAATTAGTTTTAATTTTATTTTTGGAAAATATAATCAAGAAAGTTTTTATATTAATGCTGAAAATCAAAACAAAACTTTCGAAAAACCTAGTGATCTTGAAGAGGGAGCTTATTTTTCAGAAAAGTTTGGTTTTGCTGTAAAAGATGGATATAATTTAAAGAATGAAAAATCAATCCTAATTGTTTTTATAGATGAAGAGTCACCTCTTTTGAATGCAATAAAATTTTCTAATCAAACTGAATCGCTAAATGAAACAATTAAATTATCTACTAATTATGAAGTTAATAGTATTTATCTAATGTACCAAAATGAGTTAGATAATTGGAGTGCTACACCTAGAGATGCTAAAGATTTAATGAACAAGATTAATGTTATCGAGGGTGATTTAAGAATAATGGTAGCAATTCCTGGTGGAGGAATATGGGGATCTATAAAAACAACTCTTATGATGATTGTTTTAACATTAGTTTTAGCCATACCTCTAGGAATGGGAATTGCGCTATATTTAACTGAATATGCAAGAAAAAATAAAATAATTAATATATTAAGAACGATGATTGATATGTTAACAGGTGTTCCTTCAATAGTTTTCGGTTTAGTTGGTATTTATGTCTTCTTTGTTTTCTTAAAATCAGGCGGACCTGTCATATATGGAGGATCAATCGTATTAGTCGCTATTTTACTACCTGTTATTATAAGATCCACAGAAGAATCTTTATTAACAGTTCCTCAAAGTTTACGGAGTGCATCACTAGCTCTTGGAGCAAGTAAAACCCAAACAATCAAAAAAATTATTATACCTTCTGCACTACCAGGAATTTTAACAGCAACCATTCTTTCGATTGGAAGAATTATTGGTGAGTCAGCAGCTTTAATTTTAGTTTCAGGAACTATCATTGTAGATAATCCAAATATATTTGGTCCAGGAACTACTCTTGCAGTTCAAATTTGGAAAGAAATGGCCGGAGAAAATCCTAACATTGAATTTGTCTCTGGAATTAGTATAATTATAATTGTTATTGTTTTAATTTTAAATATTGTTCTAAAATATTCAACAAAACTATTATCAAGAAAGTTTAATTAAGGAGGATATATGGAGAATAAATTTATTGTAAATGATTTGGATTTATATTATAAAGACTTCCAAGCCCTTAAAAATATCAATATAAATATTGAAACAAATAAAGTAACAGCTTTTATTGGTCCGTCCGGTTGCGGTAAATCTACCTTTTTAAGATGTTTAAATCGAATGAATGACTTAATTGATTCTGCTAGAATTGAAGGGTCAATAATATTTGATGATGTATCGATTAACTCTATGAATCCTGTTGATTTACGTACAAAAGTAGGAATGGTCTTTCAAAAACCAAATCCTTTTCCAATGTCAATATTTGAAAATGTAGCATATGGACCAAAATGTCAAGGTATTAAAGATAAAAAAGTATTATCTAATCTTGTAGAAGACTCCCTAAGAGCTGCAGCTCTTTGGGAAGAAGTAAAAGATCGATTAAATAAATCGGCATTAGGTTTATCTGGTGGTCAACAACAAAGATTATGTATTGCTAGAGCGATCGCAATGCAACCCGAAGTTATTTTAATGGATGAACCTACTTCAGCCTTAGATCCAATTGCGACAGCAAAAATAGAGGAACTAATGAGTGAATTAAAGAAAAATTATACTATTGTAATTGTTACTCACTCAATGCAACAAGCTGCTCGTATATCTGATAACACTGCTTTCTTCTTATTGGGTGAGCTAATTGAATATGATAAAACAGAAAAGATTTTCTCTATACCAAGTGATAAAAGAACAGAAGATTATATTACAGGAAGATTTGGATGATTTTATTTTTATATGATATAATTGAGATTGAGATTAAGGAGTGATATAATGACTAATCAAAAAAATTTGATTGACGATAGTATTATAGTTTTACGATTAGATATTAAAAATTTAACTGGTATGATTGTTGAGCAATATAAAAAGGTTATTAGCAGTATAAAAACCAGAGATATTGATACCGCACTTGAAGTTATAAAAAATGATGGTGAGATTAACCAATTATGTGAAGACATCGATTTAGAAACTATTATTGTAATCGCGAGATATCAACCAGTTGCATCAGATTTAAGAAGAGTAATGACAATTAATAAATTAGCATATGAATTTGAACGAGTAGCTGACTATGCAAAAAATATAGCTGAATATGTTATTACTGGGAAAAAACTTAACGTATTAAAAACAGCTGAAATCATAGCAAGTTTTGAAAAAATGTTTGAAATCATTTTTAGAATGTTAAAGACAAATTTACAAGCCTTTCTTGATGAAGATAAGTTAATGGCTAGAGAGGCATTATTAATGGATAATGAAATCGACGAGTTATATAAATCAAATTTTGATGAACTTTTACAAAAATTCAAACAAACAAATGATGAGTCAGAACAACACATGATTTCGCGTGCACTTGTTTTAAATAAACAAATTGAAAGAGCTGGAGATCATTTAACAAATGTCTCTGAACAAATCTTATATCTAATAAAAGGTAAAAGATTTAATGCTGAATAATTAATAAAAAATCGTTAAATTAAATTGTATTTATGATACAATAAATTTATCGATTTTTTTGAGGTGAAAAGATGAGTGAACATCAATGCAGATCACAATGTCATGGAAATTGTGATGGTTGTCATGAAAGTGAATTAAATGGGTGTCCTCTATGTGGTAGAATTGGTCTTGATGTAGCATTTGAAACAGTATATAGCCTTACTAATCCACTTTTAAAGGAACAATTAAAAAATTTAAAAGATTCAAGATTTTATCTTTGTACACAAAGACCCTGTAAAGTGGCTTATTACACAGAAAACAAAGAAAAAATTATGATAAATCAAATAAATGTTCCTATTTGGTTTAAACATCATAAGGATGAATATATTGTTTGTTACTGTCGTAGAATAATTTTAAGTGATATATTAGAAGCAGTTAATCATTTAGAAATTGTAACAAAAGAAAATATTATTGAATATTTAAATAAAGAAGATGTAATTACTGATTGTTTACATAATAATCCAACAGGGAGTTGTTGTGATAAATTATTTGAGAATGCGATTACATACGCTTTAAAACAAAAAGATGTTAGTAAATAAGGTTTTATATGTTACAATCTAAGAGTGAAATTTAAATTGGATGTGATAATATGGCGTTTTTACCAATAAGTCGCCAAGATTTATTAGATAGAAATATAAATGAAGTTGATTTTGTATTAATCTCGGGTGATGCATATGTTGATCACCCTTCTTTTGGTGCTGCGATTATTTCCAGAGTTCTAGAAGCTCATGGTTACACTGTCGCAATTTTAGCACAACCAGATTGGAAAAATCCTGATGAGTTTAAACAATTTGGAAAACCTAAATTAGGTTTTATGATTACATCAGGAAATATTGATTCAATGGTTAATCATTATTCTGTTGCGAAAAAGCGAAGAAGTAAAGATTACTATACACCGAATGGTGAAATGGGAAAACGACCTGATAGGGCAGCCATTATCTATTCGCAAATGGTTAGAAGATTATTTTCTGATAGTCCAATCATCCTTGGTGGAATTGAATCCTCGCTAAGAAGATTAGCTCACTATGATTATTGGGATGATAAAGTGAGAAGAACGATTCTTTTAGACTCCCACGCAGATTTAATCATTTATGGTATGGCTGATAATTCTGTTATTGAAGTTGCTGATGCCTTAGCAAGTGGTATCGATATAAAAGATATTATCTATATTAGAGGCACAGTGTGGAAAACAAAAGATATTAACCGTGCATATAAACCAATTATTTTGCCTAGTTATGATGAAATCATCGAGGAAAAAGTAAAATATGCTCAAAGTTATAAAATACAACATGAAAATATCGATGCAATCATCGCAAAAACTTTAGTTGAGCCCTATCAAAGTTGGTATGTTGTTCAAAATCAACCAGCTTTCCCATTAACTCAAGAAGAAATGGACTTTGTTTATTCATTACCTTATGAAAGAACATATCATCCTAAGTATAAAGAGTTGGGACATATTCCTGCTATTGAGGAAGTTAAGTTTAGCATTGTATCTAATCGAGGATGTTTCGGGTCTTGCGCATTTTGTGCATTAACCCACCATCAAGGTCGTGTTATTTCCACAAGATCACAAGAATCTATCATAGAGGAAGCTGTAAAGATTACTAATGAACCCGATTTTAAAGGATATATACATGACGTTGGTGGACCTACAGCAAACTTCCAAAGAACAAGTTGTGATAAACAAATTGAACATGGAACTTGTAAAACAAAAGAATGTTTACACCCAGAGCCATGTAAAAAATTAATTGTTGATCATTCACAATATGTTATTTTACTAAAAAAATTAAGAGCTTTACCTAAAGTTAAAAAGGTATTTGTTCGTTCAGGTATTCGTTACGATTATTTGATGTACGATAAAGATGATTCATTCTTTAACGAACTAGTTGAGCATCATGTATCTGGTCAATTAAAAGTTGCTCCAGAACATGTTTCCCCAAAAGTATTAGCTAAAATGGGTAAACCTAATCATGAATTATATGATAAATTTGTTGAAAAATTTAATCAGTTGAATAAAAAGTATAATAAAGAACAATATTTAGTGCCTTATTTAATGAGTTCACATCCTGGCAGTGATTTAAATTCAGCTATTGAGTTAGCAGAATACTTACATGGTATTAATTATATCCCAGAACAAGTTCAAGATTTTTATCCGACTCCGGGTACCGTTGCGACTTGTATGTATTATACAGGGTTAGATCCAATGACTATGGAAGAAGTTTATATTCCTAAATCAATGCATGAAAAAGCATTACAACGTGCTTTAATTCAGTTTAATAGACCACAAAATTATCATTTAGTTAAAGAAGCTTTAGAAAAAGCTAATCGCTTAGATTTAATTGGTTATGATAAAAAGTGTTTAATTAAACCTAGATATGAAAGTGTTGCTTATAATCCTAATATTAAATATAAAGGAAAAAAATAGCATGAAATTTGGTATGCCAACTTTGATTGAATTTAATAGTGTTGAAGAAAATATTAATTTATGTAAAGAACTAGGTTTAGACTTTGTTGAACTTAACATGAATATGAGTTATTGTTTACCTAGTAATAACGATATAGAGAATATAAATAAGTTAACACATGATAATAATATCGAACTTACAATGCATTTTCCTGAAGAAATTGATTTTGGCACACCATTTGATATTATGAAAGTAGCAAATATTAAATTGTTTGAAGAACTATGTGTTTATGGAAGCAAATTAAATGTTAAAAAAATAAATGTACATTTGTTACCTGGTACTGTCATAACATTGCCCCATAAGAAAATGTTTGCATATGAAAAAAACTGTGGTTTATTTTTTAACAATCTAACTCATTCATTTAAAGAAATTGTAGATATCGCAAATAAATTAAATGTTGAAATTTGTATTGAAAATACCAGTGTACCAGAATTTTTAAGAAATGCTTTTGAAATTTTAACTAACATTGATCATTTAGCATTTACTTATGATATTGGCCATGATGCAAAGGCTAATTATTATGTTGAGAGTATTTATAAAAAATTAGGGAAAAAAGTAACCCATATGCATTTTCATGATTATGATGGTAAAACAGATCATCAAGCATTATTTAAAGGTAACATTAATTTACTTGAAAAATTAAATATGGCTAAAGCTAATAATATGACTGTTGTTATTGAAGTTAAGAGTAAAGAAGCTTTAAAACAATCTGCAGAGGAATTAAAAATAAGGAATTTGATCTAATATAATTTACATATTAAAAAACGTTATTACACTATACGGTAATAACGTTTTTTATTTGAATGTTTAGTTAGACAATATTCTAATGTTCTTTTTATTGTTTTTGTATCAGAAGTGAAATAATAGTGATAGTAAGTAATTTGAATGATGTTACCTACATAAATATCATTGGTTTTATTAATATACTCAAGAGTTTCAACATCGGTTTTAAATTTATTAGCGATAGCTTCAAGCGTGTCGCCCCACATAACTTTATAGTATATATTCATTTATAATCACCTAATAAAAGTTATGATTATAAATCAATTAATATACTTTTATATCTAATTTATTAATGATGATTTAATATTTCTTCGACAAGTGTTTTTAATGTTTGACCTTCTTTTGATAGTTTGAAGTAATTCATATAAGATGTAAACCTTTTATTTGTTTCTAATGTCACATTTTGGGTCTCCATTAAATCATTTATTTTAATTTCTATTTTAGCTAGTCTATCAATGACAATATTTAATTCATCAAAGTTACGTAACGGTTCTTGTGATGATTTTTCTGTATGCTTTTCTACTTTTTTTTGATTTTTAACCAGAATAAATAAAGTAACTTTGTCATCATAACGTTTAACAAGGCCACCATATTTTTCAACTAATTTATCTAATGCTCTTTTAGTTTCAAAATTATATTGTTCAATAGGAATAACTTTATGATATTCCTCTTGATTACATTGTTGAATTTCAGTTTCTATTAATTCCAGGATTTGTGAATTAATAGGATCCATATTATTATCGCCTCGCTAATTAATGACTTACACTACAACTTACACAATCAGATGTATTAAGTCCATATTCTTCTGCAAGTTCATCCGAAGTGAATGTGTGGTCACATTCTAGGCAAGTATAGATATCACCATCATCAGTGGCTAAAACATTACCACATTCTGGACATAAGTATTTCATTTGTTTTTCCTCCTTTATTATATTATAAGTAACCCATTACTTTTAAAAGTACTAGGATTAACCCAAATAAGCCAAATGTTACTATAAACAATGCAAGAGGAGTTGTTTCTTCGGTTTTAGAACTTTCTTTACTAATAGAATATAATTCCTCGAAGGTATTTATGCACAATTCATAGTAATTAGTTATAAAATTTTCAATGATATCAAAAAAATGTCTACCTTTTATGGTCTTTTCGAACAAAAGAATCAAAAGTTCTTCATATGTCAAATACTTATTGTCGACACTAATACGTTTATTATTAATATCATATTTTATTGTTTCAAAACTATCTAATATAATTGCGGAATCTCTATAGTCCATGTAATCTAGTAATACATGATTAATCGCAAAAGCGGGTATTAAACGGTACTTTATGATAAATTCATTTTTATTAACTATCCATATTTCCTTTTTCGCATTTTCGCACATATGAATAATCTCAACGGGAAAAATATTAAATGAATGAATGAATTTTTCAATATTCGTTTTTGTATATTTAAAATTTATTTTTAGATTATATAGCCCATTGTCTTCTTTTTCTTCTTCAATCATTAATTTTTTTATTGCTTTAAATGTATCATTATTATAAAGTTTTGAAGAATTAGGTTTTTTAATAAAATGATCAATTTCATCTTTTACATCTTTAATATCATAATAATTTCCTCTAAGGATTAAAACATTATCTAAAACCATTATTACACCTCTTTTGTTCTTATATATATTTTATCATATTCTTAAAGAAATATAAAATATAATATCTCGTTGTATTAAATTTTTCTTTTTTATGTTATAATATCTAAAGTAAATAATATCAAGGAAAGGAATGATACCTTGAGTTATAAAACATTATATCGTACTTATAGACCACAAAATTTTTATGATGTTGTTGGTCAGGAACATATAACACGAACATTTAAAAATGCACTATTAAAGAATAAAGTTTCTCATGCATATTTATTTACTGGTCCACGTGGTACAGGAAAAACATCAATAGCGAAGATTATCGCTAAGGCTGTAAACTGCGAGAAGGCCCCTACAAGTGAACCTTGTAATGTATGTAAAAGTTGTATTAGTATTAATAGCGGATTTGATAATGACGTATTTGAAATCGATGCAGCTAGTAATAATGGCGTAGATGAAATTCGTGAAATTCGTGATAAAGTCAAATATGCACCCAGTATGGGTCGTTTTAAAGTTTATATTATAGATGAAGTTCATATGTTGTCAACCGGTGCATTTAATGCTTTACTTAAAACATTAGAAGAACCACCAAAACATGTAATCTTTATCTTAGCGACCACAGAACCACATAAAATACCGGCAACAATTATTTCTAGATGTCAACGTTTTGATTTTAAATCAATTTCCATAAAAGATATTATTTATCGTATTAAACATGTTGTAAAAGAAGAGAATATAAAAATAGAAGATCGTGCAATAATTACCATTGCGAAAAACGCCCAAGGTGGAATGCGTGATGCATTATCTTTACTTGATCAAGCTATTTCGTTTAGTGATGATGTTGTCACTGAAGAAAATGTACATGAAATTACAGGAACTGTTTCTGAAGAAAAATTGTATACCATTGTGGAATCAGTAGTTAGTAACAATACCCATCAAGTTATTGAATATATTGATGTATTAATTTCGAGTGGTAAAGAACCACTTAGATTACTAGAGAATCTAATTTATTATTATCGGGATTTATTTTTAATTAAAAAAATGAATATTATTGATGAGCAACTAGTTATGTATCATAGTGAAGATACAAAGACATTAGCAAAAGATTTGAATGAAAAAAATATATCACAAATAATTTCAATTTTAAATAATGCTCAATACGAGATGCGTAAAACGAATTATCCGCGTGTATTTATTGAGCTAGCTATATTTGAAATTGTTTCTCTTAATAAAAACAAGATTGAAATAGAAAAAGCACAAATACTACAAATTAAAAAAAATATAGATTTTGAAGAAGTAAAAGTAGATATTAAACAGGAGAATGTTGTTAATGAAAAACCAGTTGAAGTCAAAACTAATCATGATAATGTAGAAGCTAAATATATTGATATAAATGATATAGAAGAAGTACTTAACAACGGGAATAAAGAAAAGAAATTGAATTTAATGCTTCAATGGAATTCAATTTATGGAAGCGACATTAGTTTTACAAATATAAAGCAAATTTTAATTGATGGAACGATTGAGGCAGTATCTAAATCAAATAAAATTATTCTTTCTTATGAAGTTGAATCAATTTGTGCGAGATTGTATGAATCTGATATATTTACTAAAGCAACTGAAATTTTAGAAGAAGTCTTTCATGAAAAATTTACAATTATCGCATTACCTAAACGAATTTGGAATGAAAAGAAAGAAGAATTTACAGAACAATATCGTAATAAAGTTAAACAACCTAAATTAACGCCGATAACTGAGCCTATTTTGGTAAAGAAAAACAATAATAAATATGAATTTGAACCTGAATTAGTAAAAGAAGCAATCAGTTTATTTGGTGAAGATATAGTTAAAATAACAAATTAAGGAGAGATAAAATGAATCAAGCATTATTAAAAAAATTACAAAAAATGCAACGAGATATGGAAAAAGCACAAAAAGAATTAGAAGAAACAGTATTTACAGGGACTGCAGGTGGAGTTGTAACGATTGAAATGTTAGGTACAAAAGAAGTGAAGTCAGTAAAAGTTAAACCTGAAGCAGTTGATCCTGAAGATGTTGAAATGCTAGAAGATATGATTTTGGCAGCTTTAAATGACGCAAGTCGTCATGTTGATCAAAAAACTAAAGAAGTTATGAGCCCATTTACACAGGGAATGCCAGGGATGCCAGGATTATTCTAATTACTAGTTGTATTGAAAGGATTAACCTTTTGATACAACTTTTTACTTTTAGAAATATTTTTAGTATAATAGTAAAGAGGTGTTAAGATGAATTACCCGGAATCAGTATCAAAATTAATTGAGAGTTTAAGCAAATTACCTGGTGTAGGACCTAAAACAGCTGAAAGACTGGCATTACATATTGCTACTAAAATGAAAGAAGAGGATGCTTTAAATTTTGCGAAATCATTACTTAACGTTAAGCGTGAATTAATGAAATGTCCGATCTGCGGAAATTTAACAGATAAAAATCCCTGTAGTGTTTGTCGTGATAATACGAGGGACCGAAGTATTATTGCAGTAGTAGAAGAAGTAAGAGATTTAATCGCCATGGAAAAAATGAAAGAATATCGAGGGATGTATCATGTTTTAAATGGAGCGATATCTCCTATTAATGGAATAGGACCACAAGATATTAATTTACCTACTTTACTTGAAAGATTAAAAAATGAAGAAGTTAAAGAAATTATTATGGCAACAAACACCACAATTGAAGGTGAATCTACTGCTATGTATATTGCTAAGTTACTCGAAAAAACAGGAATAAAGGTGACAAGAATTGCGCGAGGATTGCCGGTTGGTGGCGGATTAGAGTATGCAGATGAAGTGACATTATTAAAAGCTATAGAAGGCAGAAGAGAATTTAAATAAAATTACCAAAAAATGTATTATTTTTAGATAAAAAGCATACATTATCAATAGGTGATGATGATGATTAAAAATATAAAATGGGTAGTTAAAAATATATTAATAGGTGTAGTTTTGCTTTATGTAACGAATTTATTAGGTATTGATTTTAATATCAGTATCCCAATAAATATCATTACCATTTTAGTGGTAGGTTTTTTACGTATTCCAGGGTTAACTGTTTTGTTAATAATTAGTAAATTATAAAATAGCTTGCATTCTTCAATAGAATAGTGTTATACTATAAAAGTAATAACACTTATCGTCGCGGGGTAGAGCAGTTAGGTAGCTCGTCGGGCTCATAACCCGGAGGTCATAGGTTCAAATCCTGTCCCCGCAACCATTAAAAATATTAACTGTCTAATAGACAGTTTTTTTTATTTTAAGAATAAAAAAATGTTGACAAAATAATTATAAATTGGTATTATATAAAAGCGTTATACTTGGTTCGGTAGCTCAGTCGGTAGAGCAAAGGACTGAAAATCCTTGTGTCGGCGGTTCGATTCCGCCCCGAACCACCATTAATTGAATATTAAGCTAAATAGGTAAATTAAAGTTTTAAAGCTGATTTAGAACTTCAATTTACCTTTTTTATTATTAAAAAAATTTTAATAATATATATAAAAGAAATATGCTGAAATGCAAGAAACTTTTTGTTATACTATATGATAGATTTAAATAAATTATTAAAGGAGGGAAGAGAGTGAAAAAAGTTATCGGAATTTTTATGTCATTGGTTTTAATATTTGTCATCATCAGTATATTAACTTTCTTTTATTTCAAGACAAGAGAAGTTCCCAAGATTGAATTAGATGATGTTAACTTACAGGAAGTGGGTGATGGAATATATACAGGTGAATATAAAACTGATTTAGTAAAAGCTGTTGTAAAGGTAAAAATTTTTAATCATCAAATAATAGAGATTACTATAATGGAACACGATAATTTATTAGGTAAGAAGGCAGAAAATATTGTAGACGAAATTGTTTTAAAACAAAGTTTAGATGTCGACGCTATAAGTGGTGCTACATCGAGCAGTTATGTAATATTAAAAGCAGTAGAACAAGCACTGTTAAATCCAACAAATATTGAATAAAGGAGGAAATATATGACAACACTGATTCTTTATGCTTCAAAGTATGGATGTGCAGAAAAATGTGCCAAATTACTTCAAGCGAAACTAAATGGAGAAGCTGTATTATGTAATATAAAGGATGCTCATCAAAAGGATTTATCTCAATTTGATATAGTTATAATAGGTGGTTCAATTTATATGGGGAGAATTCAAAAACAAATTAGATATTATTGTGAGAATAACTTAAATACTTTATCAAAAAAGAAATTAGGACTTTTTATTATTTGCTTAAAAAATGGTGAAGAAGCTCAACAAGAATTAGAAGTAGCATTTCCAAAGGAATTATTTGAAATAGCAATAGTTAAAGACTATTTTGGAGGAGAGATTATTTATAAAAATTTAAATTTTCTTGAACGATTAATGACTAATATGGTCTCGAAGTCTAAAGGCGCAAATTTTCCTATATTAGATGAAAATAAAAATATATCAAATATTAAACTTGATCATATTGAACGCTTTATTTCTATGATGAATAAATAGTATAAAACAAACTTTTTATACGTATAATAGAAAATAATGCATAAAGTCTTTTTCGTATTTTTTTCAATTTATAGGTAAATAATCTAGCGCTACTATTGACATATTTGATATAATATAGTAAATATAATAGTTTGGAGGAGAAATGATGTACAAAAATATTTTAGTTTCGGTAGCTCATGGAGCTAACGCTTATGAGTTATTTAGAATAGGTTTAGATATGGCAATAAAGAATGAAGCAAGATTGACTTTATGTCATATCAAAAATATGCAGTATATTATGCCTAACTATGCAAGTGGCAGTGTATATATGCCCCAAGATGTTGTTTATTATGAATCGAATGATGGAATAGAAGAAACATTGAATATGTATAAAGATGAGGCACTAAAAAAGGGTATTTCTAAGGTTGATGTAGTCGTTACGGCAAGTTCAACACCTGCTTTAGCAATCACAGAAGTAGTCGCAAAAGGTTTTGAGATTGACTTAATCGTTTGTGGTTCAAGTAATAGTAAAGGCATTTTTAAATTTTTTGGAAATGTCGCTACAGAAATTGTTAAAACCGCACCTTGTGATGTATTAGTCGTAAAAAACAATAAAGTATAGATTTTCTTTAGTCAAAAAAAATTGAATAGAATATAAATAAGGAGCAAATAAATTTTTTGCTCCTTTTTATATAATAAATTTTCACAAAGACTATACTATCTTAAGTAATTTTTTGACCATACGAATCTTTAAAATTAAATGTCGCGATTAATATTAAATCAATAATCCAACCAATACCAAATAATCCAGCAGTAACTAACCATAAAATTCCTGTACCAATTTTTCCCGCATAAAAGCGATGAATACCGACATAACCGAGAAATATAGCTAATAATAAGGTTACTAACCAGCTTTTATCGGATTTGCTTTTATTATACATGTTACACCTCCGTCGATTTAGGCTATTAATAGTATGATATAATTTTTAAATTTTATAGATGAGGGAATAAATAAAAAAGTTTTAAAGAAAGTGACGTTTATCATATAAATAGTTTAAAAATGTAAACAATAGTATAATATCAATAGTCAGTAGGTGGTGAAATAATGATAAGTAATGATTTATATAAATGTCTTTCAAATGATTATAAAGAAATAATTAATAATAAAATTAAAGATATAAAACTAAATAAGGGTGATATTCTTTTTTGGGAAACAGAGCCAGCTAATTATGTATTTTACGTTAAAGAAGGTCATATAAAAGTATTTAAGACATCTGAAGAAGGTCAAGAAACAATCTTTAGTATATATAAAACTGATATGTTCGTAGCTTTAGGTGTTTTATTTAATCAATCAAGAAATTACCCAGCTTCAGGTTCTTCAGTTGATGATTCTATAATATACGCACTTGAAGTAAATACACTTGAAGAAGCTATCGTTTCATCTCCAAATTCTGCAAGAGTTTGGATTGGTTATTTGAATCATCGCTTAACTACTGTTCAGACAATGTTAAGCGATCAAATCTTTGCGGATGGAATGCAACGCCTAAAAAAAATGATTAAATATTTTTATGAAACATACCCAAGTGTTCTTCAAGGTAAATATATTAAAATTCAAGTCCCTATTACAAAACAAGAAATGGCTGAGACTTTAAATATTCGTAGAGAAACCTTAAGCAGAATGTTATCTTCACTAAAAGAGGACAACATTTGCGAATGTACCTATAAAGAAATTATCGTTCAAAAAGAATGGATTTTAAATTAAGCATCACAATGATGCTTTTTTTATTGATGTGATGTAAATCACATCATAAATTAATACCTCGTAGTAATATATCATATGTATTTTAAAAAAATAAAGGAGACATCAAAATGGATATGTTTTGTAATCAATGTCAAGAAGCATCAAAAAATGTGGGCTGTACTGTTTTTGGTGTATGTGGAAAAACACCGGAATTATCTGCATTAATGGATACTTTTGCTTATGCATTAACTGGTTTATCAAAAGTAGTATTAAAAGCAAATGATTTAAATATGAATACTGATCCATATGATTTGTTCGTAACAGAAGGGTTATTTAAAACCATTACTAATGCAAACTTTGATGAAGTAGTCTTTGAAGGTGCAATTAAGGAAACTATTAAATTACGTGATGAATTAAAGCATCAAATAACATCTTTAGGTGAAGAACTATGCAATTGTGATGTAGTTAATTTTGTGTTAGAATCTCGTAATCAAATGTTAAAAAAAGCCATTAATGTAGGTATATTATCAACTGAAGATGAAGATATTCGAGCAATACGCGCATTAATTCTTAATGGGTTAAGGGGTTTAGCTGCTTATTTATCACATGCCGAAAAGCTAGGTTTCAAAAATAGAGAAGTTTTTAATTACATGCATTGTGCACTTGTATCTTGTGTTGATCAGGAATTAACTTTAAATGATTATGTTAAGATTACTTTAAAATTAGGTACTTACGGAGTTAAAGGAATGGCTTTATTAGATGAAGCAAACACCACCTCATTTGGACATCCTGAAGCAACTAAGGTAAATATCGGTGTCAAAAAAAACCCTGGAATTTTAATTTCAGGACACGACTTACACGATATTAAAGAATTATTAGAACAAACTAAAGGAACAGGTATTGATGTTTATACCCATAGCGAAATGTTACCAGCACACTACTACCCAGAACTTAAAAAGTATGATAATTTAGTAGGTAACTATGGTAATGCATGGTATAAACAAACAACTGAGTTTGAAACTTTCAATGGTCCAATTTTAATGACGACAAATTGTTTAGTTCCACCTAGACCAACATATAGTAATAGAGTTTATTCAACAGGAAATGTTGGGTATGAAGGTGTGAAATACATCCCGATAAAAGACGGCAAAAAAGACTTTAGTGTAATTATTGAACATGCTAAAAGATGTATAGCGCCTACACAAATTGAAGAGGGAACAATTATTGGTGGATTTGCTCATAATCAAGTATTGTCATTAGCTGATAAAATAGTTGATGCAATAAACTCAAAAGCAATTACAAGTTTTGTAGTGATGTCTGGCTGCGATGGTCGTCATAAGGAACGTGAGTACTATACTGATTTTGCAAAATCTTTACCGAAAAGTGCAGTCATCTTAACCTCTGGTTGTGCTAAATTTAAATATATTAAATTAAATTTAGGAGAAATAAATGGAATTCCAAGAGTTCTTGATGCTGGACAATGTAATGATTCTTATTCATTAGTGGTTATCGCTTTAAAACTTAAAGAAGCATTCGGCTTAGAAAGTATTAATGATTTACCCATTAGTTATAATATAGCTTGGTATGAACAAAAAGCAGTTATTGTATTATTGGCTTTACTTTCTTTAGGAGTTAAAAATATTCATTTAGGACCTACTCTACCAGCCTTCTTATCACCAAATGTTACAAAATTATTAGTTGAGAACTTTGGAATCGGTACAATTAGTAATGTTGAAGACGATATCAAATTATTAATTGACTAATAAAAAA
>JARDZP010000114.1 GCA_029240795.1 Haloplasmataceae bacterium
AAAAGATGATTTAAATGATAAAATTAAATTAATGCCATTTATAATTCTTATCAATAATAATTAAGAGCCTATTGGTTAAAAAAGATATTTAAGATGGGTTCTTTAGTCAAATTTTATATGTTATGTTAAAAAAGATTGATATTTAAATAAAACTATACTTTATTTAAATATCAATCCTGTAATAATAAATAACTGAGCACAAATATAGGTGATCATAACATATAAATTATTCTTTTGATTATGTTTCTTAAACATATCAAAAGCCAAAATTAAATCAGATGTTACAAAAAATACCGAACCAATAAAGGTGAATAAAAAAGAATCAAACGGAATACTGAAAACCTGTGTTAAGCTCATATAACTCATTATGAAAATGACACCCATATAAATGGTTGCTTCCATTTTCATGGTTTTCATAACTGGGAATAAAATTGATCCCGCAATTACTCCTAAAACAATATAAGGAATAAATAAAGTCAGAAGCCATAACGGAAGTTCTTTTAAATATGCGGAACTTTGTAGGAAAATAATAATATAAAAAATATGTCCGTTTAAAAATGCGGAAATACCAGCTGTAACAAAGCTTTTTCTTTCAGACCATAATAAAGATATATCGCCCAATAAACCACATATTAGAGCAAGGATAACTAAATAATTAATAACTGAAACATTACCGATATAAAATAATATTAATAATGGCATCAGTAATGGTTTGGTTATAATTCTCCCCTTAATATTGCGGGTAAACTCAAAATATATGTTTAAAAATGAAATAAGTAAAAAAGGAATCAAATAAAGCATGCTAATCCCCCTTATCTTTATTCATCATAACAAAGAATAAATAAAATTAATGTTGTAAAATGAGGTAAAAACTATCAAAACAAATTAAATTAATTATAAAAAAGCCATCTAGGAATAACTTCATATATCTCTTTGTTTGGTCTTATAATATGATAAAATAATAATATGTACTAATAAAAACATTAACAAACATGGTGCTAATTATATTTAATAATAATATTTTAAAAACACCTATAAAGTATCACCAATTAATTTAGTGTTACTATATAGGTGTTTTATTAAAAGTCCTATTTTGTATTAATTACTGATTAGATTTAAATATCTTAAAATATTATTTGCATACCTCTAAATCAATGTTAATCAAAACTAAAGTGTCCTTAAAGCATGATTCGATTATTAATACATATCACACCTTTTAATTTACTTTAGTATTAAACTGTTTTGAGTACTTTTCAAAGCGCTAAGAGAGTAGTTTCTTGTTTCTAATAATAATTCAATATTAAGAGGCTTATTAACATGCTTCCTCTCGATATAGGGAAGCTTGTGTTTCAAACATTTCAAAATATTTTCCTTTTAATTTCAGTAATTCATGATGTGATCCACTTTCAATCACTTTTCCTTGTTCGATTAAGTAAATTTTATTCGCATCAACAACAGTTGATAAGCGATGTGATATGAGAATGACTGTCTTGTCTTTAGCCGTTTCAATTAACGTCTTATTAATCTCATATTCAGCTATAGGATCTAAGGCACTTGATGGTTCATCAAGTATGAGAATCGGAGCATTAGAGGCAAATACTCTCGCTAAGGCTAATTTTTGTCGTTCTCCACCTGATAAAACCAAGCCACTTGCGTCAAATTCTTTCGTTAAACGAGTGTTTAATTGATTAGGTAGTTTCTCTATCTTATCTTTTAAACCCGCCTTTTCTAATGCATACCAAACTAAATTTATGTCATCTTCATTAGTTACATGTCTTAATAAAACATTTTCAGCAACAGTGATTGAATAAATTTGAAAGTTTTGAAAAATAGATGCAAATTGCTTTCTTAAACTAATTTCATTTATATCTAGATAATTATGATCATTTATTATAATTTTACCTGATTCAGGTAAATAAAACTTCAATAACAGTTTAATTAGAGATGTTTTACCCGCTCCATTATGTCCAACAATCGCTATTTTTTCTCCCGGTTTAACCATGAGACTTATATCATTTAAAACCAATGATTCCCCTTCATTATAGCGAAAGGATACATGTTCAACACTTAAAGTCGATTGTTTATTTGTAATTTCTTCTCCGATTCGCAATTCCATTGAAGGTTTGTAATCCATGAACCAAATATAATCATCGATATACAAACTATTTTCTTTAAATTTATTAATCGCATAAAGTAACAAATCAACATTATGAGTAAATTTATTAATGGCACTTGTCAACGAAGTGAAATCACCAATCGTTAACGCACCTTTTATAATTCGATAAAAGATGTATATATAATTTGAAATATTTAAAATTGAATATGAAATGGTATCAATTAGTTGATAAATCCGAAGTTTTTTAAAGGTTTTTTTGTATTTTTGTTGTTCCTTTTTTGCTGCATGTTTATACTGATGAGTCAGCACATTTTTTATCGGTGTTGTTTTTACTTCATTGACATAAGATTCTAGATAAAAAACACGACTGATATAATCATATCGACGTTTTTCTGGTTCAACGGTTTTACTATGTTGATAATTTATTTTATTTTGATGACCCGCACAAATAAAACTAATAAAACATTGTAATAATGCTATGAAAATGATTACCACATCACCGAGTATAATAATTGAACCTAAAGCAACGACCATTGCGATGGATTGAATTAAATACATCACATCATCAAAGACATTGACGCCTTTAATATCGCCTTCCCGCATTGCCCGAGTAAATTTATTGAAGAATGTCGGGTCGTCATAACAACTGACATCCACACATTTTGCCTTTTCAAACATGATCCGTTGCATTTTTTTCGTATAGATGTATCGACACCGATGCCGTAAATAACTATCGTAAATTGAAATTATGATATAACTTACGATAATAATAATTGAATAAATGAGGATTGGCTTAAGAACAACTTCAAACTCAACATTTTGAAAGATTAATTCAACAATAATTTTAATGATTAGCACTTCACTGACACCTAAACTTACAGTTGCCCCAATAGAAAGTAGAGCATAAAAAAGCATGGATGGCGTGTGTTGTAATACATATTTAATCATTAAAAGATTATTTCTAAATACTTTACGCATTTACTTCACCCACCTCAACTAAATAATTTTTAGCTTGTATATTAAACATATTTTTATAAATTCCATTATCAATCTTCATTAATTCTTTATGGGTTCCTTGTTCAATTAACTCTCCACTACTAAATAAATAAATCTTATCTGCTTTAATAGTTGTAGATAAACGATGGGAGATAAAAATTAATGTTTTATCATCACCTAATTGAAGCATCCGTTCATGAATTTCATGTTCAGCAAGTGGATCAAGAGCACTTGATGGTTCATCTAGAATGATTAAATCATAATTTTGACAATAAACTCTAGCGATTGCTAGTTTTTGTCGTTGTCCTCCTGATAAAACAGCACCGTCACTTTCAAATTCTTTCGTTAATTCGGTATTAATTCCATTAGGTAGAGCATCAACGACTGTCTTTAAGCCGCTAAATTCAAGCGCTTTATAAACAAGTATTTCATCTTCTTCGTGATTAACCGGATGTAACAACACGTTTTCTGCAATACTCGTAGCGTATATTTGAAAATTTTGAAAAACGGCTCCTATTTTTTGTCGGATCCAATTAGGATTAATGTCTTTATAGTCCGTACTATTTAATTTAATTTTACCACTTTGAGGATCATATAATCGTAACAATAACTTAACAAAAGTGGTTTTGCCTGCGCCATTATGACCAACTATCGCAATTTTTTCACCTTTATTAATGGTTAAGTTAATATCCTTAAGAGAATATGTTACTGCTTCTTTTTTAGCAGTTTGTGATTCATTGTTTTTATTTAAATCACCAAAATTAACTAAATTTAATGCATCATATGAAAAAGAAACATTTTCTAATGTTATATGATTAAATGATTCATTTAAATCCAATCCAGTGTTTTCAATTCGTGATTTGACCGCCATGATTTCAAAGTAATATAAGGTATATGCTGAAGCACTTTGTAAATTTGCCATTGACTGAGAAAATCGTCTAATTAAACTCGATAATGTCAAAGCGGCATAAATTAACATAGCTACATCACTTAATTCGATCGCTTGATTTAAACTTTGATAGGCAATTAAAATAACAGCAAGAATAAAAATAGAATGTATTAACACATCACATAAAAAATTCCACTTGATCCTTTTTCGAAAATAAATATCATTATTTTTAACGATTCGATTACCGACTGTGTCATTGATATTTAATAAAACTTCATCCACATCTGAACTTTTAATGTCCTCTATCGTGTCTTTTAAATAAAACATTCGTCTAACATAACCTCGCTCACGGAAGTTAGGTTGTTGGGCTGCATTCGATTGAATATTTATTTTAACCACGAATGATTTTAATAGATAATACACAATTGCAACAAAAACACTATAAATAATTATGATGTAATGTACTCTTGTAAAAATTGATAATAGAAAAAAGGAATTGATAAAGCTACTCACAATATTAATCATGGCATAATAAGTATTCATCAGACTATATGTTGAATTATCAATGGCTAAAGTATACTTATTTAAAAATGCATGATGTTCATGATTTTCATAGTCAATCGAATTTAGTTTATTAAATAAAGTATTATTAATTTTTGCTTGAAAATTAATCCTAGCAATGGATTTATAATAATTTAGTATGATTGAACTTATACCAATAATGATAAATAACAATAGTGCAATTAATACTGTCAGAAACATTTCTTCATAGGGCTTATTCTTTGAAATAAGTTCAACAATCTTATCAATGAGATAAATAGGTATAACCATCCACATGAATTGAATGATGATTGAAAATATACTGTCAACGATAAAATACTTTGCAAATTTCATTACCAAAAAAAGTGATTTAAAACTATTACTAAAAGATCTCATATTTCCCCCTTATAACTCTCTATATTACAGTATAAAAATACCTATAAAAGAAAATAACCCATTTATTTTCTTTCAATATACTAATTATATCAAAATTATTGAATAATAAAAGCAATAATTAGTTGCTTTTGAAAAAAAATCTCACATTATATACTTAAATTTGATACAATTTATATTTTTTAATCTATATCTGTAAAAAAGGAAGTTAAAACACTTTTTTATTTTCATGATTATATAGCTGGATATTCGAAGTTTAAGAGAAAAACTCGTCCATTAGTTGAATTATATCCTATAAAAAATCCTAGTATTTCAATAATCTAGGATGGTTACCTAAATTAGCAATTTCAAATAAGTTATTTAAAATTCTTTTTCAATCATTACTTCATCAAAATATCAAACATGGTATTTGTATTGGATGATCCCAACTATATAGGTTATATTTTGTACAATTCATTCACCAATTGTAATAAATTAACTTAAAATTCATCTTTTAATATACTATATCGTAATATATCATGAA
>JARDZP010000035.1 GCA_029240795.1 Haloplasmataceae bacterium
TCTTTCTTCAAATGTTGTTTTTCTTGCTTTAGTCATATAGACATCCCCCTTAGGATCATAATCCTTGATTTCTTTATGACTATTATACTTCATAATCCAACTTAAAAGAGTAGAGTTATTATAAATTCCATAACTTTTTGCTATGTCTTCAACTGAACCTTTTCCTCCTAGATAATCTTTTATTGCTGCTAACTTTAATTCTTTAGAGTATGATTTATTTTTAGGTTTATCATCAAATGCACTCTCTCCAATTAACTCATAAGACTTAACCCAATTATATATTTGTCTAGCATTACATCCATAATCATTTGCTATTAACATAACTGACTTAGTTCTCTTATAAAATTCATTAATAATTTTCAATTTAATTTCTTTAATAAATTTAGCTTTTCTTCCCATAAAAAAATGACTCCCTTTCTGTATTAGTACAATTTACTTTTTTGTACTGTCTACTTTAAGGAAATCATATCAATACATCAGAGTTTATTTATAATCTTCTTCATCATCAGATTCATACCAATCTAACTCACAATAGCTATTACTTATTTCATCAAAAAGTTCCCAGTTTATGTTTTCTGCTGAGCTTATAACTTTTTCTAGTTTATCTTTATATTTATTATATAGAATATTTGTTTCTTCTTTGTTTAGATTAACAATAATTTCACCAAAAACATCAATTATCGTTTTAAAAACAGATATATTATCCATATCGAGACCCATTAGTTCCAAAGATGTTTCAACATAAAATACCATTATATCAATAGATAAATCTCTATCATTTGAGATTATAAGAAAGTTATTTAAGATGCTTTTTGCATCTTTAATATTCATATTAACTGATCCTGCTTTTGGATAGAAAGTTTTGTATATTTTCTTTTCATATTCATCTTTAATTTTAATTAAATCATTACTTGTGGATAACTTAGCAGTTAGTAGTTCTTGATTAAATTGATTGGCTTTAGTTAATTCTAAAATTAAATTTATTAAATCTTCATTATTAAATTGTTTTAATACCTTTTTTAATTCTGTCACTGTGATTAATTTAGTCATAGCTTACTCCCAAACTTAAAATTCCTTAATTATTTCAATAAAATTAGCTTTATATTCTGCAAATTGCTTTACTCTTGAACCATTAGCTCCTGATGGATGGGGAAAATTAAAAAGAATATTAGAATTATTAATGAAACCTTCATTTTTTAAATAAGAGAGTACTTCAGATACTGCCTTTCCCATGGGGATTATTATAATATCTTCATTTAATGCTTTTAGTTCAGGTATAAATAACGCGTAAATCATTTTCATTAAAATTTCTGTTTTTAACATTTTTGGTTTACTACCCGTATAATTATCATGATCAACGAATACTGGATATCTTAAGATAGATGTATTATGTACTAAATGATTTTCCTTACTAAATAATGATGCACAACTATTGATATTTAGATTTTTATTTAGCTCTATTTCGTCAAGCATACTCACTAAATGCTTACGCATAGTTCCACTAAAACTAGCCACCTTTTTGATATTTTGAAAACAATATTCCAAGCTCATAATATCAAGATTATTTATAAAATCAACATATGCATTATTCATTTGTGTCCAGCCTGGAGTAATCCCAAGCAATAATACTTTGGCCTCTTTATTTAGATAATCAAATGGAGCATAATATACTTCGATATTATTTGCTTGATCATATAATAATTCAGATTTAAATAAATCTGTCTTCTCATATTTAGACTTTTTTTCGATTGTTTTGATGTAGTTTATATAATTAATCAATTTATCACATCACTTTTATCCAAAGATCCAACTTAAAATAACGTTGTAAAGGAAAAATATAACTAGAGAGATAATTACTATGATGATCATAACCATAAAATTAACCGCAATATTCAACATCACGGTAATAAAATCATTTCTTCTAGTTAATAATTGAAATAGTCCTAATAAAATACTTCTTAAAAGAAAAAACAAAGGCGTAATTACCGCAATAATAAATGTTAATAAACCAACTTCGTTTCCATCTAATTTGTGATTAAAAATTGTCATTCCTTCTTCTAAATAATTACGGTACTCTGGTCTTTTAAATAAGATAAAATACACTACACAAATAATGATAAAATTGATTATAGAAAATATTGTTCCAAACACTGTATTTCTAAATAAAACATCTTTATCACTTGTTCTTTTGGCTTTTTTCGCTTTTTCTGCCACTTTTACCACTCCCCTTTTTATTATCTAGTTATAAATTGATTATGTTTGTCACTATAGACATAACCAATCTTTTTAAGTTTTTCTTCTATTAAACAGGTATCAAGATCTAAATCATCGCACAAATCAGATAAGTCTTTATATTGATCTCTTAGTTTCATATTAATAATACTTAGTAACATATTTGGTTCCATTATATCGATTTGCATAACTAAACCTCAATTCATAATTTATATTCTTTATTATAACATACATAAAATAAAGAAAAAACTATTATAGATAAACTTTCCCTTCTATATGTTCGGTACTACTGATATACTAATATTAGTTACTAACAGAAAGGAGCTGGTTATATGAATAAAATGTTAGGGTGGTTTTTAGTTTAACCTAACTAGTTAAACTACCACATATGTCTAGGAAATAGCTCTAGTTTAAATACTAGAGTCTATTTCACTTTTATTATATTAAGGAGGTGATTTAATGAAAACTTTAAATTTTAAAATGAACAAAATAACTTTGATGGAGGTTTTCATTGAACTACAAAAACGGCGGAGACGTACTACCACCTAATTTACTAAGGGAGTTACAAAAGTATATTCAAGGTGAATTAATTTACATCCCAAAAGAAAATAAGGAACGTGCTAGTTGGGGAGAACAGAGCGGAACCAAAAAGTTTTTACAAGATCGAAATTACGAAATATTTTCTTTATACAAACAAGGTTATTGTTTTAAAGATTTAGCAGACAAATACTGTCTAAGTGTAGATAGTATAAAGAAGATTACTATTAAGTTTAAAAAGAGTTTTTAAATAACAGTTGAAAAAATAGTGTGGTTTTTATTTTGAACTTACACAGTCAAGTAGACAGAAACAAAAAAGTTAGAAATTATATAATTTATGCTGATAAAAGGTGTCTTTTGTATTGTGCAGGAGCCATCTTTTTTAATGTCAATTGGTAACGATGATTATTATAATAAATCATATCTTCTTAATTGTTAGCTTCTTTATATAAACACTCATCTTTAAAATGTCCAAAGAATGTTTCCATTATTGCATTATCAATACAATTACCTCGACGAGACATTGAGTGTAAAATTCCCAATTTAGCTATAAGTCGATCAACTACATATAGAGATAAATTTATATGGGTTTTTGTTCTAACAAATGAGCTCATTCCATACTTTTTTATTAGCCTATAAACTTTCTTAGGATTCATAATAACACCAATATCGTTCCTTAAATGCATATCAATACCTAAAAACCCATACTCTTTATGTTTTTCCATATAGAATAAATGGCTTCAAAGTCTGAGTTATCTTGTAACTCACGTTTTTCTCTTTTATCTGCTGGTTTTACCGATTTACTTCACTATAATAAAAATACCTATAAAGCATACACTATTTTTATTTAGTGACTACTCTTAGGTATAATATCATTTTAACCTTTCTATTTCTATTCATTAATAAGAACCTGAAACGATCCTCTAAAAAATCAACATATCTTGATGATTACTAACTAACTATTCACTAAAAAAGTAATCATTCGCCAATTTTGAACATATTTACCTCTCATTATACATTACAATTCAATTAATTATATTATCATTAATTTAGGTATGCCGTATATAGACGCTTTTTTATTGACAAATTGAGAATCATTTGCAAAAATTAAATGAATTAACGAATAATAAGTATATAAAGATAAAGGAGAATTTTATGTGCGGAAGATTTACGATTAGTGTAGAGTTAGAAGAATTAGAAGAATATTTAAGTGAGAATTATAATATTGATGAATTTACGCTTGATTATAAACCAAGATATAATGTGTCACCAGGACAAGATATTATTTCTATTATAAATGTTGGTAATAAATTTCGAGTTGGAACATTAAAGTGGGGATTTGTGCCCTCTTGGGCAAGTGATGAAAAAATAGGTAATAAAATGATTAATGCAAAATCCGAATCATTAGCTGAGAAACCAGCATTTAAACATTCATTTATTAATAAACGTTGTGTCATTTTAGCTGATAGTTTTTATGAGTGGAAACAAGTAGAAAAAGAAAAAGTTCCTATGCGGATCAAATTAAAAACAAATGAAATTTTTCCATTAGCTGGTTTATGGAGTACTTATACACGTAGTAATGGTTCTAAATTATTTACCTGTACGATTATTACTACTACACCAAACGAATTAGTTGAAAATATTCATAATCGGATGCCTGTCATTTTAAACAAAGAAGCTGAAAAGATTTGGTTAAATCCACAAATTACAGATGTTAATATACTTAACTCAATTCTTAAACCATATAATCATGATTCAATGGATGCTTATCAAGTATCATCATTAGTTAATAGTTCAAAAGTGGAAAGTTCAGATTGTATTAGAGCACTTATTTAAGAATTTTGTATATTTTAATTCTTAAATCAAAAACTATTAGTGGTGATAAAAGATGAATAGATCTCATAAACATCAATTAGAGAATTTAAAAGATAAGAATATCTATACAAAAGAAGACTTAGAAATCGCACAAGAATTATTAAAACAAGATGATCCACCATTCCGTGAGGAAGTAGAAAAAGTAATTGACAAAATAACTAAAATTCTTCAAGGAGAAAATAATAATCAATAGTTTTAAAACCTTAAGTAAAAATTACTTAAGGTTTTATATTTATATAAATTTAATGAGTTTATTTATCTCTTATTATCGATTGATACATTCTATAACTTACAATCGTAAATATGAAAATAAAAATAATGATTAATATTAGATTAAAAATAGAATTACCATTTACTTGTTCTCCAATAAAAGCATAAATAAATGTTAAAGGAGCTCCAGCTAAAATAACTGTCATAACATAAGGGATATACTTAATACCCACAATTGCCGATGCACTCGCTAATAAATCTGATGGTGCTACTGGGCATGTTATTCCAATTGCTAATAGCTTTAGCTGATATTTCTTTAATAATTTAACTATTTTTTCATTGTTCAAGATAAACTTTTGAATTTTGTCTACATCGAAAAATTTTTTAGTGAAGAAATATATGATCGATTGAGATATTGCGTGAGCGATCATGGATAATGAAAATGCAATCCATGGATCAAATAATAAACCACCTACAATGATGAAGACAGTAGAGGGAATAAATATTAAAATTCTAAATATTGACATTAAGAAATACCAAAACATGAGGTGATCAAAACTTAGTAATTGTTCTTTAATCATCCCTAAATCAGCTTTTATTACACCTTTTAAGTAAAGAACAATAATAATGATTATGTAAACAAGAAATATAGGTAACTTTATTGAATTTTTTTTATCAAAATATTTTTTCATATAATCTCCATTAGATACATTATTTATATTATACACCTTTAAATAACATAAATATGAATTTATTTTAAGATAATATTTGACAATAAAAAATAATCATTATATAATTGAATGGTTTTTATCAAAAAGGAGGGATTATATGATTGAAGTTACTCATCTAAGTAAAAATTTTAAAGTCATTAAAAAAGTTAAAGGGCTCAGATCTTCGTTAAGAACATTTGTAAATCCACAATTTTCAAATATTAAAGCATTAGATGACGTTTCTTTTAAAATTAATGAAGGTGAAATTGTTGGCTATATCGGTCCTAATGGCGCTGGTAAATCAACAACTATTAAAATTATGAGCGGGATATTAGTACCTGATAGTGGAAGTTGTCAAATTATGGGAGTTACACCTTGGAAAAATAGAATTGAACATGTCAAAAATATTGGTGTTGTATTTGGTCAAAGAACCCAGTTATGGTGGGATGTTCCTGTAATTGATTCTTTTTATTTACTAAAAGATATTTATAAAATAACGAATCGTGATTTTAAACATAATTTAGACTTATTAACAACAACCTTAGACCTATCACAAATACTTACAACTCCTGTTAGACAACTCAGTCTTGGTCAAAGAATGAGATGTGAAATTGGGGCGTCATTACTTCATAATCCCAAAATTTTATTTTTAGATGAACCTACAATTGGTCTAGATGCTGTGTCTAAACTAGCTGTTAGAAATTTTATTAAAACCATCAACAAAGAAAAAAAAGTCACAGTAATTTTAACGACCCATGATATGAACGACATAGAAGCATTGTCGAATCGAATTATTCTAGTAGGTAAAGGTAAAATCTTAATGGATGGCTCCTTAACTGAGTTAAAGAATAAGTTTAGTACTGAGAAAATAATTACAATTGATTATACTGAAAGTAATGAAGTTATCAACATTACTGGTTCAAAAATTTTAACAAGGACTAAAGAAAGAATTTCTTTATCAATTGATCTAAATAAAATAAAAGTTTCAGAAGTAATTAACCTCATATCTCAAAAATTTGAGATTAAAGATATATCAGTAGAAAATCGTCCGATAGATGAAATCATTATAGACTTATATAAGGAGTATCAAGTATGAAAGCATACTATTCTTTATTTAAGATGACTTTAATCAAAGGATTACAGTATCGAATATCAGCACTAGCTGGAGTTTCAACGCAATTCTTTTTTGGATTTATGTTCATTATGGTTTATCAAGCCTTTTATTTAAGTAATCCTGCAACTCAACCCATTTCACTAAGAGAACTTATCTTAATAGTTTGGTTACAACAAGCATTTTTAGTATTTATCATGTTGTGGTTCAGGGATTCAGAAATTATCAATTTAATCACAACGGGAAATATTGCTTATGAACTTTGCAGACCAACTGATATTTATAATTTTTGGTTCGCAAAACTAATTGCCCAAAGATTATCACGAGCTATTCTTAGATGTTTCCCAATCCTGCTAATCGCAGCATTACTTCCATTTCCTTATAAATTCACTTTACCAGATCACTTAACCACAATCATTTTATTTTTCCTAACATTAATACTTGGATTAATCATCATTGTGTCTATATCTATGCTAATTTACATTTCAATGTTTTATACAATGTCTCCGACAGGTTCGCTTTTAATGTTTAGTGTCTTAGGTGAATTTTTCGCAGGACTTACCATCCCAATCCCCTTGATGCCTGACTTTTTAAGAAACTTAACTTATATGCTTCCTTTTAGGTATGCTGCTGATTTACCTTTTAGAATCTATGCCGGAAATATAAAACATGATGAAGCAATCATAAGCATCGGAATCCAATTATTCTGGATTTTACTTTTATTAACAGTCGGTAAACTATGGCTTAAAAAAGCATTAAACCGTATTGTTATCCAAGGTGGGTGATTAGATGAAAATATATTTTAAATATTTAAAAATTTTATTGAAAAGTCAAATGGAATATCGAACATCGTTTATCTTATTATCGACAGGTCAATTTTTCGTACCATTTTTAATTTTTATCTCTATTTTTCTATTGTTTCAAAGATTCCCTAATATCGGTGGTTGGTCACTTTACGAAGTCGCGTTATGTTATTCAATTATTCATATTGCTTTTTCACTAAGTGAATGTTTTGCGAGAGGTTTTGATTCATTTTCATCAACAGTCATTAAAGGTGACTTTGATCGCATTTTAGTAAGACCACTTTCTACTATTATTCAAGTTTTAGGTTCTAAATTTGAATTTACAAGAGTAGGTCGTTTTACTCAAAGTGTCATTGTGCTAATATTTTCACTCTCAAATTTGTCGATTACGTGGGAAATATATAAAATTATGACACTTATATTAATGGTAATAAGTGGTGTATTTATCTTCGTTGGTATATATATGATTGGGGCTACATTATCATTTTGGACAATTGAAGGTTTAGAAGTCATTAATATCTTTACAGATGGTGGAAGAGAAATATCCCAATACCCATTAAATATCTATCAAGATTGGATTAAGAAGTTTTTTACATATGTAATCCCTTTTGGTACTGTAAATTACCTTCCGCTTATGTATCTACTTGATAAAACAAATCGTAGTATTTTTATGCTTGCACCACTATTGGGAATATTATTTATTATACCTTGTATTTTTATCTGGAATTTTGGTGTAAAACATTATAAATCCACAGGCTCTTAATTTAATTAACTTCATCATAGTATTGCTAAAGTTTAACTCTATTTTCATATCTAGCTTTTCATATTGGATAAATGTGGTCATATGGTTACATTTCTTCCTATATGCTTTTATATTTTCTTCTTTTTGGATTAATTTAAGTTTTGTTTTACATCACGAGAGAAATACAAAATAATGAATTAGAATAAATGGAAGTCAAAATAGACTTCCATTTATTCTATTTGTGTACAATTGAAAATCGGGATTTAAATGTTTGCATATGATCTTTATCATTAGTTCCTTCGATATAGACTATATTGTCCTGTATTCTTGAATTAATGATAATGTACATCCTATTAATGCTTCATTGACAAAACTAACTTCGATGAATTTTATATTAAAATTTTAATGATTTTCTAAAGTAAAACAATCCACAATATAGTCAATGTACTTTAAATTATTTAGATGACCATTAAAGTCTATATGACATTCAATTACTCTTTCATTGATTAACAGTGTTTTACGAGTTTGTAAATCAAGGTTGATCCAAGATAATACAGCTTTAAAAATAAATAATAAAATCTCTATCTAATTCAAAGTTTTGGGTTCAATTGGCCATGTTTCGATCGTTATTTCTTCATTCTAAGAAGTTAATCTATTAATTTCTTATCAAAGTCCATGAAACACCAAAGTCTAACTCATCAGCAGCTAAACTTGATATATCTTGAAAAAAAATAAAGAAAGAACTTAGTTTTAACTGCTTTTTAAATCAATTTCATATAATTCAACTTTATATTTTTCTATAATATTATATATTATAAAATTTATTAACAAAAAAATCTGACTTTTAAGTCAGATTCTTGAGAGGAGGTTCATCTATTTATTTAGTTGCTTCTTCAAACAATCTTGTAATTTCTTTCCAGTTTAAGATATTCCAGATTGCAGCAATATAATCTGGTCTTTTATTTTGGTAATTTAAGTAATAAGCATGTTCCCAAACGTCAATTCCTAGAATTGGTTTTTTGCCATCACTAATTGGTGAGTTTTGATTAGCAGATTTAACTACTTCTAATCCGCCCTCTTTATTAACAACTACGAATGCCCATCCTGAACCAAAGACAGTTTTAGCAGCATTGTCTACCTGTTCTTTAAAACTTTCAAATGAGCCGAATGTTTTATTAATAGCTTCTAATAAAGCACCATTAGGTTTCCCCCCACCATTTGGAGTTAAGATTGACCAATATAAATTATGGTTAACAAACCCTCCACCATTATTAATTACTAATTGACGAACATCAGCTGGAATCGAATTCACATCAGCTAAAATTTCTTCTACAGTTTTCCCATTAACAAATTCAGGATATTTAGCTAATGCATTATTTAAATTATTTGCATAAGCTCTATGATGACGATCATAATGAATTTCAACAGTTAAGGCATCTATAAAAGGTGCTAACTCATTATATTGATAAGGTAATTTTGGTAATTCAAAGTTCATAAAAACTTCCTCCTATATTATTAATTTATTATTATTTACATTTTTATTATATTCTAATTGATAATGGTTGTCATTTAATATGCTCTCAAAAAAGCTTGTCTAATTAAAAAATAATAAATGTGCCTAATAGACATAAAAAAAATCAGTGATAAATCACTGACTTAAGAAAGATATGTCGTTTTTGAGTTGTATTTAATACCTTTATATAAAGCTACTCCAATATCGATCATGGAACCAAATAATCCAATTGCTAAAATAATATTGATCGTTTGATCAAAATTAATCGATATTTTTGATTGATCAATTTCAAGAATATTAGCAATATCTATAATTATATTCGTATTCCAAATAGAATGATTACTAAATAAAATTATAAATAGAATGGTAGAAATAGTTGTTAATACTGTGTAAGAAATTGCTAATTTTAAATTCCATCTTCCATAGATTAATTTTAAAACTTCCTTTGCTATGCCCAATAAGAAGATAACTAATATTACTAATTTAAAATAACTTACCTTTTCATAATTAAAGATTGGAATGAATTTAAATCCACCCTCTGGGTTTGGTAATATAATCGCAAATAATGCTGAATAGAACAAAATTAGAAAAGCGGTAGAGATGACAATTCCGAAAATCGTTTCACCACGAGAAATCCTAGCCTTTTTTTGTGGAATAGGTTGTAATTTTTTAGGACTCCATTTTTCCTTATCATAATTTAAATCTACTTTTGTATATTCAAAAATCGCAAAGATAACTGTGACCCAGATAAAACCCTGAGTTAATGCAGAGATTAAATTTGGAATATAGTTTATAAATATCTTAGCTAAATTATCAGAAAATAATCCAACCATAGCCGAAACGGATATTCCAATAACGATAGCTATCACAACAATCTTTAAAGTATAAATGTATAAGTTGAAGTATTTTGGACCAATCAAGTACCGAGTTTGTTCTCGATACTTATCAGCTAATTCATTAGGATTGCCTAATTCTAATAAAACCTTTTCTAACTTAGCATCATCATTTTCGCCTTCCAAGTTATCCATCATGTCATCAATCAATGTTCTAATTTCTTTTGCGATATCTTCCCTTTGTTTCTCTGGAAGTTTACTAAGCACCGCATAAACGTATCTTTCTTTAAATTCCATTTTATATCTCTCCCTCATTTATAAAATTTTTCATCGTTTTAACAATTTCAAGCCAATAATCACACAATCTTCTATAAATTTTTTTACCAAATTCACTTAGTTCATAATACTTTCTAGGTTTATTTGTATCAGTATCCCATGAACTTAACAAAATTCCTTGTTTTTCTAACCTTCTTAGTAATGGATAAAGTGTGCCGGGATCTATTTTAAGACCCTTTTCTTCTAGTAACATAACTAAAGAATAGCCATATTGCGGTTTATCTAACTGACTTAAGACACTAAGTACAATAGTACCTCTTCTTAATTCTAAAACTAAACTTTCAAATATTTGTTCTTCATTATCCACAAAAAATCACCTCTGTTTAGATAATACTGTACGACACACACTATTGTCAATACTATAATATTGAAAAAAATAAAAAGAGTGATTAAAAATCACTCAAATTATAACTTATTCACGGTAATAAAAGTTAATTGGCGAATCTAAAAAGCGAATATATCTTTTATATCTAGAGTTTGTTTCTTGACTAGAAAAGAAAAAGATTGAAAAAGCTTCCCATAAGAATACCCAACCACCAATAAACAATCCTTCAGCAATCGTTGTGGTTAATAAACCTAATTCAAAATATTGATTAGCCAATTGTGATGATGTTAAAAAGCTAAATGACATCATAATATACATCAATATTTTCTTTCTATTACTACGTAGCTCTTTTTTTATAAAATGGAGAATAAAACTAAAATTATTAATAATCCCAGCTTTGGTTAAAGCTTCTTTAGATTCATTATATACTTCTTTAGAAACATAAAAATGTAATTCGACATTAAATTTTAACGGAATATCAAATGCACTTTGTTCGATAAAGTTAAGTAGATCAGGATCTATTTCACGTCTTTTAATTGGTGAGGGATCCCAACCGTTAAAAACTTCATTATAATCATCCAATGAAACTTCTATAATATAAGCATTAGTATCTGGATTAACTTTATATATATTATTTAAATAATTACGCTTTTTTTTGAACATACGATCCCTCCGAAATAATAATAAAACTAATACTTAATTATTATTATTTGCATACATGTCTCAATTACTATGATAATGTTTATATTTTAAAAAGTTTGTCGAATTTTATTGTAATTGAAGTCTATAGGTTTATTTACCTAATTTACGATGTGTTGAATTTAATTTTTTAACTGAATTATTGACAACTGGTGTAAAGGTTTTATTATTTCCACCTTTCTTTTTTTGTAAAAATTCTTTCATGTTATTAGCATTCTTGTTATTATTCATTTAGTTTCCTCCTTATTTCATTTTTTCTTTATGGTTTAACATTTCAATAACCTTGTCTATTCTATTATTAATTGTTTCAGCTTTTTTAGCTGAGTTAATAAAATGACTAAATTTATTCTTTTGACTATCAGTTAGCGTATCAAAAAAGGCTTTTGCTGTTGAATTATTATTTAAAGCATCTATTAATATAAATGGTATATCGTCTAATCTATTTTCTTCACTTTGCTCTAAAGTTACTTCTATTTCGTTTCCTGGACCTTTTCCAATTTCATTTCGAATAGCTTTAGTAATTCCAATAATGTGGCAATCATCACTCATTTTCGCTAAAATTCCACGATACTTGAAGCCATCAAATGTTGCAACCACCTTAATGATTCCATTACTACCAAATTCTTCTTTTACGTTGTAAGGAAATTTAATATAAGCACCATCAAGGTTTTCAACACCATGAATGATTGCTTTAAACGCATATATTTTATCCATCTTTGACACCCACTTATAATACTTGTACAAATTCAAATAATCTAATTATTAAAGGTGCTGCAAATACAGTAACAATGCCCGCAATTCCAATCGCAAGACCACTCATAGCGCCTTCTAATTCTCCCATTTCAATCGCTTTCGCTGTTCCAACCGCATGAGATGATGTACCTAATGCAATACCTACTGCTATTTTATCATAAATTTTGAATATTTTACATATATACGGAACAATAACTGAACCAATTATTCCAGTGAGTATGATTACTGGCACTGTTATGGCTGGATTTCCACCGATTTGTTCTGATACTTCCATACCTATAGGTGATGTAATAGATTTAGGTATTAAAGACTTCATAATAATCTCATTTAAATTAAATAATTTAGCTAAAACAATCACACTAATTATTCCTGAAATTGATCCAACGATAATACCTCCAATAATCGGTATCGAATTAGTTTTTAGTAAGTTAATTTGTTTAAATAAAGGAACTGCTAGTACAATAGTGGCAGGAATTAAGAAAAATGAGATAACTTTTCCACCTATATTGTAGTCATTATAACTAATATCAAAAACCACTAATATAAAAATAATTAGGAATTGACTAATTAATAGTGGATTAAAATACACACTTTTTGTCTTTTTATTTAAGTAGCTTCCGAATTCATAAGCAATAAATGAGATTAATACGCCAAATATTGGATTTTCTATTATATCTCTCATTTTTTCATCATCCTCTTCAAAAATTGGACAGTTAGTCCTGTAGTAATTACAACTACGATTGTAGATACTATAATGATTATTAATATTGGAATAACATTATCTTTAACAACATCTAAAACAGTTATTAGTCCAACTGCTGCGGGAATAAAAAAGAAGGATAGGTTCTTAAGTAGATAATCACTTGTTGTATCAATTTTATTAACTTTTAAAATACCCGTTAATAAAAATATTAATAATAGTACCATGCCAATTATTGTTCCAGGTACAATAGGAAGAAAGAATTTATTAATTAATTCACCAATAAAATATACTGTTAATATTATAGTTAATTCTTTAAATATTTTCAATTTTATCACTCCATCTTTTATGCACATATATTATTTTATACACTTTTTAAGTAAAGACAACAAAAAAAGCGCTTTACAGCACTTTTTTATTTATTATTCTAAACAATAAATAATTGAGTTTAAAACAATTTTTTTAAAATTAACATTTTGCCATACATTTAAGTTATGACCTGGAGTAAAAACAAAAACTTTTCCTTTTCCCACTTCTCTTATCCAACCTCCTGGTTGAACTCCATGAACTGATTTTGTATTCATGATGACATCAATATCTTTTTCATTTATTTCCATATGATAATGTTCATCCATTATTATGAATGGTTCAATACCTTGTGTTATCGGAGTTATTTTTACTGGTTCTACACTAATTTCACATTGTTTAGGATGATTAATAAAAACTCCACCCATTAACTCACGAAAAATAGGTGTTTCTTTATAACCAGCTGTCCCTGAATGAAGTATGATCAGTGAACCACCATATTTTACATATTCAACAAATGCTAGCTCTATTTTATTAGTCATCCAATTTGTTCTATCAACTTGAGTATAATTATTAGATTTACTAAAAATTATAATTCTATATTGATTCATTTCATCAACATTAAATTCATGAGCATCTTCAATTATATCAACTGAGTATGTTTCATTTAAATATTCTAGACCCTTAACTACAATATCAGAATGATGATAGTAATCATCACATAATAATAAAATTTTCATATTTTCTCCTTACCATGGCCACTTTTCACCTTTATAATCCATTAATTCTAAAGTATCTTCATTTTGATTATCACCTAAGAAGTAGTTAGAAGCATACATCGCAGCTTCATCAATATTCAATTCAGCTTGAACGTTTAAGACTCCACTCATATAAGATCTAACCCAGCCTGGATGATATAATCTAAATACATAACCTTTTGGTCTTAATAAATTAAATAATATTTTAACCATCATATTTAATGCACTTTTTGACATACAGTAGCCAACCATTTCTTTTCTAGTTGAACGCTCTATACTACCTGCTTCTGATGAGACAAAACACAATCTTTTAAAGTTACCTTTTTCTAGTAGTGGTAAAAACTTATGCACAACTTTAAAGCATCCTAAAGCATTAACTTCATAACATTTAAGCATAGCTTCATAATCTTGTTCATCAAATATGTTATTGGCTCCCACTTTACCTTCAGTAATACCGGCATTATTTATCACAATATCTAAATAATCTGTTAATTTAGATACTTCCTCGAATGCACTTTTTACACTTTCTTCGCTTGAAACATCTAGTGATATGACATGTAAGTTATTAGGATATAATATCTTTAATTCATCTAGCTCAAGCCAATCTTTTAGAAATTGACCTGCAAATACTGTAAATCCTTTTTCTAAAAGCTTTTTAGTAACTCCATTTCCTAATCCTCGGTCAGCACCGGTAATTAAAACTTTAGTACTCATTTCACTCTCCCAAATTTAATAATTTTTAAAAACTCTTTTATTTTTCTGCCATTTCTTTTATTTCTGAAAGTCTAACAATATCTTCTTTAGTAATGTCTGTTTCACTGTTAGAACCAATTGAGTTTATCCATTGTGTAAATAAAATCGGTTTGACTTAAACCTTTTGAAATTCGTAATTCTTTTACTTTTTCACCAAATAATATGTTAATACTATTTTTTTCATTAAATCTCCTATGTTATAAAAACGTACTTTTAAATTTGTTTAATATTTGATGTTTTAAAACCTTATTGTAATTTAATATATTATTTATTAAAAAACTATTTTTCCTCTTTATTTTTACATCCTGATTATATCATTAATAAAATTAAATGTTAAGAATTTTGTTAAGTAATGGAAAATTATTAATATCAACAATCATGATATTTGGATCAACACTATTTAATGTAAAATCCGAATTCTTGATTTTATTAATAATCTCCTCGCGATCATTATTTTATCATTGTAAGTATAATAGAGAACTTAATATTTTTAACTATCATAATACACATAGTGAATTACATTTTTTACATCTATAGTAATACTGTTAATAATTATTCATTCTATGATATAATCATAATGAATCTAAAAAGAGGAGAAAATTATGCAAAAAATATTTGAACCAATATTTCATGTTTTATACTTATCAACAGTTATAACAATTGGATTAAGGTTATACAATGGAAATAAAAATAACGTTTATTTTAAGTTATTTGGCTTAATGTCCATCGTTTTAGGCTTTGGTGATGCTTTTCATCTATTACCGAGAATATATGCTTTACTGACTACAGGACTAGAAAATAATGTTGCTATTCTTGGGTTTGGAAAATTAGTAACCTCAATCACTATGACAATCTTTTATTTAATGCTTTATAAAATTTGGAAAATAAAATTTAATAAAAATTATAAATGGTTAGACTATTTAATGTTAATATTAACTTCATTAAGAATAGGATTATGTCAATTTCCACAAAATGAGTGGTTTTCAAGTAATCCCCCTCTATCATGGGGAATTTTAAGAAATATTCCTTTTATGATTATGGGACTTATTATGATTTACTTATTATTTATTGAAGGAAAACGCAATAATAATAAAAAGTACATCAACATGTCAATTGCGGTAGTCCTATCATTTCTATTTTACGCACCCGTTGTTTTATTTGCACAAGATATTCCTTTATTAGGTATGCTTATGATCCCTAAAACACTAGCTTATGTTTGGATTGTTTATATAGGTTATAGTGAATGTAAAAGTAGCAAAAATAAAGCTAAAATAGCCGCTTAAAAAAACAAACACAAGGTGTAAAGAATTAAAGCTTCTATACACCTTTTTTTATTTTGAAAATCACTATTTTGGTACAAAGATAGGAATAACGTTAAAAAGTAGGTAGTCCTACATATGATTAGTTTCCCATTTTGATTATTTTACTTATTATTGTCTTCTATTTTAAAACGAAGTACTGTTTTAAGTTTACTTGGATCAGTTTTTCTAGCATCTGAAATATAAATTTCTTTATGAACTTTTGATATGCGTTTTAAATTGTTTTGTATACAAAATTCTTCCATGATTGAAAAAGACTTTGGTTCTTCATCATAAGAACCATTATGTAACATTTGAATACATTTGCCTTCTTCTAAACTAGAGAATATTAAACGTTCAAGAAGAGGATGAGATTTTTTAATCTTTACATTATTTATTACTTCATTAGCTATTTCTTCAGTTACAAACTCAGGTTGTCTGATCATAATGGTATAAATTAATTGATCCTTATCTAAATAATTAAGACTTCTTGCTTCTTCTGCTAAATCCCATACTCCCTCAAGTGGGTAGACTGTATAATCAAAGTAATTTTCTATATTTTTAAGTCCCATCTTCACTGCATAACTTAAAGAATACAGAACACCAATCGCATCAGAAAAAGCTTCATTATTAGGATTTCCTTTACCTTCAAGCATAAAAAAATTAAATTTAGGAATAGAAACAATTTCTGGTTTATCTTTTGGTAAATACAATCCTTTTTCATCTTTTCGCCAAACATGTTTTAACATTATAATATCTCCAATTCTTATTGATCATATAATCATAATACCATTTTTTAAAATGTGAGTAAATAAAAAAACATTTTCCAATATTATAATTGAAAAACGTTTATCAGTTTATTAAGCTTCTATTTCTTCTGTAAGCTTAATAATTTCGTCAATGATATTGCCAATATATTCAATCGTATCTAATAATGGTTTATCTGTTGTAATGTCTACTTTAGCCATTTTAGCTAATTCTACCGGAGTTTTTGTGCCACCAGCTTTTAAGACATTACGCCAATCGTCAATCGCAACTTGACCCTCATTTAAAATGCGTTTGCTAACTTCCGTTGCGATTGTTAATCCTGCACTATAAGTATAAGGATAAAGCCCCATATAATAATGTGGTTGTCTCATCCATGTTAGTTCTGCACCTTCATTGATTTTAACAGAATCACCCCAGAATTGTTCTAAAACGTTACGTTTTATTTCATTTAATTTAAAAGCATGAACGCTGTCACCAGCATCGATTATTTTATAAACTTCCCGTTGATAAGCTGCTTCAAGTAAATGTGTTACAAAGTTATGATAATATGTACGGCTGATCATTGTTGATAATACCCATCTTTTAAAGCGTGGATCATCATTGGTTTTCATTAAATAATTTGCCATAAGCAGCTCATTCATGGTTGATGGTGCTTCAATAAAATATAGAGATGGCCGAGAATCAAAAATATTTTGATTTTGATGAGCTAAATGGAAATGACCAGCATGACCTAATTCATGAGCTAGGACAAAAACTTCACGCATTTTGTCTGTCCAAGATATTAAGACAAATGGATGACTTCCATACGGACTAGAACAAAATGCCCCTGTTGATTTGCCTTTGTTTTGAACAAAATCAATCCATCTTTCCGCAAAACTTCTTTTAACCATAGCTAGGAAATCATCACCTAAAATAGATAATGCACCCTCTATATATTTTTTTGACTCATCAACTGATATTTCGGGTTCATATTCTGAATCAACAGATAATTTCAAATCAGCAAAGGTCATTTCATCTAACTTGTGGATTCTTTGAAGCAATTTCGCAAATTTACGCATATGTGGAGCTAATTTTTCCATGATTAAATCAATTTGTCGATTATATAATTCTTTATCTACTTTTTGATTAAAAAGTAAACTATCAATGACTGAGTCAAATCCTCTTAATGAAGAGATTGTTTTTTCTTTTTGAACTTGAGTTTGATATGTTGCCGCAACTGTATGTTGATATTCACTTAGTTTCTTCGAAAAAGCATTAAAAGCAGCTCTTCTAGTATGGGTATCATTTTCATATTCCCATTCATTTTCAAATAAGACAAAACTTAATGGATATTCTTTAGCATCAACAGTAAAGTTTTTAAAATCCATATCGGCTAGTTTTGCACGATTATAAATTGAATAAGGTGCCCCTAATGTTTCTGATAATGCAGATAATACCCTTTCTGCTTCAGCGTGTAGTTTATGTTTTTTAAATGCAATAATATCTAATAAATAATGCTCATTAGCTTTTGAGGATTTAATTGCTTTTAATATTAATTTTTCATCAGCTTCCATCAACTCACTATTTACAAAACTTAAACGACTATCCAAATCAGATAATTTATTCATAAGTTTCATATATCTAGTTTGTATTTCATGGTTTGTTTGATCTACAGAAACAGCTAAATTTGCATATGTATATGTCAGCTCCTCTAATATAGACCATTTTTGAAGAAAATCCAAACATTCATTTATTTTATTTGAGGTATTAAGTCTACCCTTATACGTTTTTTCAATCTCAAAAGTAAGTTCCTCTAACTCCCTTACTGCTAGATTATATTCTTCTTCTGATTTAAAGATTGATGTTAAATCCCATGTATATGCGTGATTAACTTCCTGTCTTAATTTTAATTCCATACCCATTTCAATCCTCCTAAAAAATGATTATTTTCATTATACCAAAAATAACCAGTAATTCAACGCAATTTGGTTGTTTTTGTAAAAAAAATTTACTTTGATAAAGTGTTTATAACTTTTTTAGTGTACTTTGTGCACTATTAAATTTGATTTCTACTGCTAGAAGCAAATTTGCAACATCTAAAGATTAACAAATTCCTTTAATATTTTTATATTATCTTTATACATTTTATAAACTTCAAATGAAAAGAAAGTATTTATCTTATTTTTTAATAGTCTTTTTTTGCTTTTTGCTGCAAATACCCATTCAATTAATACTTCAATTCCTGCAGCAAAGATAGGGATTACCGTAGCTATCACCTTTAATTAATATCCCAGTACTATGACTGTCAAGGTAGCGTTACTGAAATAGTAGAATATTTTTTTATTATTTATTTGATTGAAATCACATTATTAATATTGTACTTTGCATAAAATATAATTATGTATTACAAATGCATATAAATATCTAGTTAAAAAACATGTAGATATAAGAACTAAGTAATGCAAAAACATTACCTTTAATACTCTAAGGAGGGACACAATATGTCACAATTTGTACAACAAGTAGATGCTCGTACTTATCAACCACGAGATAAACATAATGTAATCTTCAGTACATTCAAAAGTTTAAATATTGGAGAAAAAATGGAATTAATCAACGATCATGACCCAAAACCATTACAATATCAATTTATAGCAGAATATGCGAATCATTTTGAATGGGAATACCTTGAACAAGGACCAGAAATTTGGCGTGTTTCAATTGGTAAAAAATAAAATATTAAAGGATAAGTTATTTAACTTATCCTTTAATATTTACTTTGATATAAAATGGTTCAAACTCGCTATCCATGCTAGAGGAAGATAAAGCTATTTATGTTATTTATTCATGCCTGTATAGATTAGAACTGCATCTCTTAGAAATTGAGCTGTTCCTGGATATTCCTTGTCATAATAAGCAGTAAATCTTTCATCATCTACATACATTTGAGCAAGTCCTGCGTGTGCTTCTTTAGAATAACCATCCCAGTAGTAACATAACCATTGACGGTGTAAATCAGCTGCTTTTTGAGCTAACTCACTTGCTGGATTGCCAGTTAAAAATGCAACGTGCAGTGTCTCCAATACATCAGTAGCTAGTTTTTGAACTTCATCATATTGTTCCTGTGTCATATTCTTAAATTTATTATTTGATTTTTCCACAGACTCTTTGCCATATTTACTTCTAACTTCTTTGCCATATTTCAATTCATTTTCATCAAGCATTTTTTGTTTAAACCCTTCAAATTTTTCTTTATCACTCATACTAATTCTCCCTTCTTCTGCTGATAATGTTTTATCTACATTAGCAATTAACAGATTTATTTGGTTCCTTTTTTCGAGGAGCTTTTCACGGTGCTCTATCAGTGCAGTTTTATAATCAAAAGTATTTGTGTTAATGATATCTTTAATAATATCTAAATTAACACCCAATTCTCGATAAAATAAAATTTGCTGCAAAATATTAACTTCTTTTACGCCATAGATTCGATATCCAGATGAACTTATTCTTGCCGGCTTAAGAATTCCAATTTCATCATAATATCGTAGTGTTCTCGTACTAATTCCAGCTATTTGTCCTAACTTTTGCACTGTGTATTCCATATTATCAACTCCTTCATTAATAGTCTACACCTTAACGTAACGTTAATGTCAACATGTTTTTTTACTTTATTTAATTAATTATAATATAAATGTTATCTTCTATTAATATATTAGTAATGAAAGATTAGTAGGTGAGATTATGGATGGATATCAAGATGCAAAAAAAGCTCAAAACACCTTATTTTTAACAACTAGGCTTGCTTTATTAAATTTAATTTTTATATTTCTAATTCCTAGCATGTTTTCAGAACCATTAAAAACTATTTTCACATTTATGCTAGCAGGAATTTTTATTATAATAACCATGTTAATAATATTACAATCAATAAAATTAAGTAAAATATTAAAAAAGCTTATTAAAGAAACATTATTGCCACTAATAATTAATAACGTAAATCCTAATTGGTATATAAGTAATGATTGTTTTAAAAAAGAAGAAATCATGAACAGTTTATTTATTGATAGAAATGGTTCAGTTATTTCAACTATAAAAATAATAGAAGTATCAAATTTTTTATCTTTTAGTCATATAATCAATTATATATCTTTAGGTGATACAGAAAAAGTTATTTTCAAAGGATCTTTTATTTCTTATAAATTATCAGAAAATTATGACGGACTTATTCACATACGCTGTAAGGGTAAACCTACTAAAAATAATAGTTTAATAAAGATAAACAAAATCAAAAATGAATTTACAAATCATTATTCCAATCTATTATTCTATTCAAATAATCAAACACTATTTAATAAAATAGTGAACAAAGAATTAATCGATCTCTATTTAAGCATCAATAACTTATTTAAGAAAAAAATCTATTTGACGATCTATCAAAATAATCTCTATTTAGGTATTCAAAACAGTTTAAATTATTCTGAATTCAATATTTTTAAAAGACTTAATGATCAAAATATTAACGAAAAAATAAATTATCTTAAAAAGATCGATAATATAAATCATATAATTTATGAATACATAAAAAGTAGAATCCAATGAAAAAGTGCTTTTAAGTTTTTATGTTTATTATAATCAGATATGCATTAATATCTTTTTCTAATAGTCTCGATATATATGACTATGCTTTGAAGAAACAAGTCGATTTAGTAAAATAGTAAATAAATGTACTAGTCATGATGCATTTTCATTTTAGCCATTAATTATCTAAATAAGATGAAGTCGATATTGAAAGATTTTAATATCCTATAGAAACATATTTAATTTATAAAATAAAATAGTTAGGATTTAATAAAATTTCCTAACTTTTTAATATTCCAAATATAGTTTTGCTAATAATTAACTGAGACATTGAAAAACAGGTTGTTTTTCAGTAGCCACAACTAAATAGTTATATCCTTTTTTAATGAATTAATATAAATCGACTAATCTAAAAACTCCTGCCAACAATATTATTACGGCTAATATCATTCTATATATAGCGAATATTTTCATTGATTTATTTTTTAAGTAATTTATGAATTTTTTGATCACAATCAAAGCGACTATAAAAGATACTAAAAACCCAACGGCTAGTGATAGCAATTGCGTACTATCTAATGTACCTTCAAATCTAATAATCTTTAGAAAGCTCATTCCAACCATTACAGGTATAGCTAAAAAGAATGAAAATTCAGCTGAGGCAACTGTTGAAAGTCCAGATACCCAACCTCCAATGATCGTAGATGCTGAGCGAGACATTCCGGGAATGATAGCTAAACATTGAAAGAGACCGATTATAATTGCTTGTTTAATTGTAACATGAATATTCGTATCCGGATTATTGGATTTTAATTTTATTTCGGCATAAATCATTAAAATTCCACCAACAAATAATGTTATAGCTATTATTAATAGTTTATCAACTATATTATCAAATAAAATTCCTAAGATTCCACCAGGAATACAAGCTATGACAATCATAAGCCAAAATCTAAATCCTGATTTTACATAGCCAACTTTTTGAGGAAAAAAGTTTATTAGTGTTTCTTTGATTTTTTTCCAATAAAGGATAACTACAGCAAGTATTGCTCCTAATTGTATTACATAAGTATACATTTCAACGTAGTCTTTATTAGTCTCATTTTCAAAATTTAAAATGTTTTGAAAGATAATGAGATGTCCAGTTGATGATACCGGTAGAAATTCAGTTAACCCCTCTATAATACCTAAAACAAATGATTTTAGGATAAAAATAATTGTTTCCATTTTTTACCATCCTTAATTTAAATTAAAACTTTTATATAATTTATAAATATCTTCTTTATGACTAATAAATGACTCAATAATTATTGGATCAAAATGTTTACCTTTTCCTTCAATAATCATATTAAATGATTCTTCAAATGAAAACGGTACTTTATAGGGTCTCTTACTAGTTAAAGCATCTAATACATCAGCTACAGCGACAATTCGAGCACTTAATGGTATCTCTTCACCTTTTTTACTATTAGGATACCCCGAACCATCCCATTTCTCATGATGTGATTCAACTATTTCAATACCAAATTTAAAAATACTTATATTATTTTTCGCAATATTATTTTCAGCAGCTCTTAACACTTCCGCCCCATAAATCGTATGCTTTTTCATTTCTTCAAACTCTTCATAAGTTAATTTACCTGGCTTAAGTAATATACCATCACGAATACCAACTTTACCTATATCATGCATTGGGCTAAACTTTTCAATATTTTTTATAAAACTAAGATTTATAGTCTTAGTAAATAAGTTATCCTGTTGTAAAAATTCTGTTATTTTTACAGCGTAATTTTTCATTCTATCGAGGTGATCACCTGTTTCTTCATCACGGGATTCAGCCATTTTCGCTAGTGCTAATATTGTACTATATATTAGTTCATCAATAAAAATATTTTTGCTAAAACTTATCGCAATACTACTTGATAGTGTTTCTAAGAAGGATATATGTTGTTTTGTATAAATATTTTTATCTATACTCGAAAAAAAGATTACTCCGACCGGCTTATTGTTTATTTTTAGTGGCAATGTTATAGAAGATTTAATTCCCGCTGATTTAATTATTTGATTATAATTACTAACTTTGTTTTTACTATAGTCCTCTAAATCATTGATTACTCTTATATCCCCCTTATTAATGATATTACCTAAGCTCGTACTTTTGAGATTAGCCTTTAACCCTAACAAATCATGAAACTTATCCTCTATAGTGGGATCAGATATACCATATGAAGCTTCTATCGTATCTCCATTATCTCTTAGCAGGGCAATACCGATATGTGAATAGGGTATAAATTGTGAAAAGGAAGTATATATATAGTTTAATGTACCATCAAAAGAAGTCTCTTCACTAATTTTTTTTATTAATTCGATTAAATTATTAAGTTTATTAAATCCATTATTAATATCATCAATTACTGGTATTATTTCTTTTTTTGTTGGTAATGACAATTTTTGACTTTTATCAAGAAAACATAACTCAGATATACCTTTATATAATTCATTTAATGGCGAAATTATATATTTATGAAGTTGAAGTATGGCTTCTATTAATAAACAAAGTGAGATAATAAAACTAATAATCGCTATTAATATATATTTATTTGTTTGTTCCTTCTGATAGGTGATTAAAGACTGAGTAATTTCATCACTATATTCTAATAACTGTTCATTATTATCACTTATATAGTGTAAAGCAGTAATATATTGCTCATCTATTTGTTCACTATTAATTATTATATCAATTGATTTACTAAAATTATCCCATTCTAAAAATGTGTTTTCAATTAATGGTTCCATTTGATAAACTGAATTTTCAAAATGTAAGGTAGAATTTTTATAATATAATACACCAGTTTCAAGTGAAGTCAAAGTAGTTTTAAAATCTTTTTTAGATTGGTCTAAAGATTGATTTATATTATATATTTGATCATTAAAACCAATTGATTCAATAATCTCATATTTGTTATAGGCATCTTTTGTCATCTTTTGGGTTAACATTCTTTGTCTACTTAACACATCTATTAGGATATATTGATTTTTATTATTATAATTCATTAAAAAAATTATTGTTGTTAATGAAATTGTTAAAATAAATAAAAAAGAAAATAGTATAATTATTTTTTGTTTAATTATTTTTTTGTATATATCATGTTTCATATAAGCACCACCATCTACAACATAAACATCATCAAATTATTTTCAATATTAATTATAACAAAAAGGCGCTCATATTTCAGTGCCTTTTTAATTATTTATTATCTTTTTTTGTTATATTATCTCTTCTATCGCATTAATCATATCAATTGGTTCAGTTGTAGGTTCAAATCTTCCTACTAAATTTCCTTTTTATTGAATTTTCGGTTAAAAACTCAGGAAACTTATCACTTAAAATATCTATTAAACATTACCAATTGGATGACTTGTCAGCAAATAGATTATAAGGAACCCTAATATTTCGAACACTTTAGACTGATATTTATTATACAACTTTTTTAATGATATTTCCTTGCCATCAATTGTTTTTACTTGAAAATCATAAACTGACATATATCTTACTATTAAATTGTCCACTCATCATGAACGACCCCTACGACATACCATGTATTATTTAATTTTTCTAAAACGATTCTTAAACTGCGCCAATCCATACCTTGAGCTTCAGGATCTATTCCTGGAAAGTGAAATTCAACAAATTGTGAATTTGGATAAGCTTCTTTAATATTATTATTCATATTTCCTTTACCTAATATTATATTATTTCCAATAAGATTGGGATTAGAAAAATCTAGATCATAAATAAAATCATTATAGTAATCTACAAATGTTAATTCTATCGGAGCACCACTACCACTATATTCTCCCCAAGTGTATACTTTGTTGTTATCAAATAATAATGCTACATCATCAGAATTAAATACAAGATCTTTATCCAAATTGATATGAGAGAAAGGTGAAAATCTTACACCTTTAGTAGGATGTACATATTGTGATAGTGAAGCAAAATCTTTACTTTTAAGTAATTCAACCACTGAAATTGATGTACCTAAATAAGTCATTGGTTGCGTTGGTCGGTTCAATGATTTTCTATTTACATTTGTATCTGCACTAGATGTTGTAATTTCTGTTAAAGTTGTTGTAGTAACAGTAACATTACAACCCATTAATAATAAAACAAATAATAAGCTAATAATTTTTCTTTTCATAATTTTAACTCCTATAATTCAATAATTTTAAAACCATTTCTGATAAACTCTTCTTTAACTTTTTCTAAGTCTATCTTTTTCATTTCTGCACCTTTTTTTATGGTCATAAACCTACCCGCAGTATTGAGCATCATTGGATTTGCTATATTTTCAAATCCTAATGTTTTCATTATTTCAATAACTTCAGGATACTCATTACATAGATCTTTAATTGAACGATTTAAATCGATTGTTTTTTCCGTTTATCTCACCTACAGTTTTAAATCAAATAGTAATAAGTTATATGCTTTATATTAACTCATCTATATACTGTGAATACTTTAAACCTTGTCTTTTTATAGTTTGTCATTTTCACTTAATTATAATCTACTTTGTTTCATTCTCAACCTAGTAACTTTTACCTGATTTAAAGATATTTAAAAACGTTGACGTATTTTCGTTTCCATTATCTCGAATAAAAACATTAAAGAAATGTGCTTTTTTAATAGTTTTATTATTGTTCTCAATTTGGTGTATTTTTATATCTAAAATGTAATTAAAAAAAGTAGTTTAATCTAATCATTCATACGACAGTTTTGGTACATACCTATTTTACGCAAATAATTTTGTTTTTGATTATTAATAATGAGAATAAAAAAATAAACTACCTTATTACCAAGTAATAAAGTAGCTTATTTTATATTGTCTGGATTAATAAACATGGGTGCAGTATTACCAAAAATTAGATTATCAAGGATTGAAAGATTTATTAGGTTTAGTTCATCTCTTATATTCTTCATAATAAAGATTGTCATAAGGTTTACTACAGTTGGTTCCCTTCGCTTTATGCAAAATGCCTTGTGAGCCATAGTTACGAAGCCAATATTCTACATATCTTTGTTTTGGCTTTTCTTCAGATGTTTCGAAAAATAAAATGCACCTTTCCCAAATTTCTGATTTAGGCCATAATGAACTGCTCCCCATGACAAACTAACAGTAGCGACTTTATCCCCTGGTTGTAATTTACTGGGTTTAGTTAGTTTCATAGTTACCTCCTAAAATTCACTGATGACTTGATCTGTTAACTGTTTTAAAAGTTCGGTTATCATTTTAATTTCATCAACTGTGATTTGGTCAACATGAATACCACAAGTAACAACCACATTTTTATTTAACTTAGCAGCAAGTGTATGTGATACATATCGTGCTGCTTCATCATCTTTATGCCCAGTTAAGTTTAAAACTGAAGTAGTAGCGCTAGTCATATTTGCATTACTCAAACTAGGTCTTGGCACACTTAATGTTATACAACCAATATGAGGAGTATCACCACCGAATATGTTTATACATAAATCGTCACCAATAGGGTTTACTTTCATAATTAGCTTTATTCTACCACTTTCAATAATAAAATTTTCCATTTATCTTAACTCCTACCATTTATTTAGCCATAGCCATATATTTCTAATAAAACATCCATAGTCGTCAATTTCAAATTATAACTATTAATTATTTTTTTCCTAATTTAAAGTAATCCATTGCAAATGACGCAACAAATCCACATTTTTCGTACAAATTTAAGGCATTATTATTTATTGCGTCTACTTGAAGCGATATATTATTAATGTTTTTCTCTTTGATATTATTAATTACATTATTTAGAATAGCCGTTCCATATCCTTTATTACGATACTCCGGTTTTACTCCAAATCCATATATTACTGCGCTATTATCAATAATACCATAGTGAACTTTTCCGACAATATTTTTGTTTACTTCAGCCATAAAAAAAGTTTGTCCATGCAATTCTTCATCTTCAAAATTAAATACAGCATCCTCTTTGTTCTCAATATTAAAGTAAATTGCATTTTGATACGCTATTTCTTTAGCATCTTGATTTGTTGCTTTACGTAGATCTATATCATTTTTAAATATTTTTGGTTTATAGTTGTTACTTAATACCATCTCATATTCAGTATGATTATATATAGCACCAGTTTTCTTCATAAAGCTCTGTCCTGAAATTGAGTTTTTATCACAAAGTAATAACATTTTTACTGAATCTCGCTTATTCCATTCATCTAAAACCAGAGAAAATAATTTGCTAAAAATTCCTTTTCTACGAAATTTAGGATGAACTAAACCATTAACTTCAACAATTTCACCTGAGAATTGA
>JARDZP010000036.1 GCA_029240795.1 Haloplasmataceae bacterium
GATTAAAAGACTTGACTCCGATTGAATATCGAAATCAAGCCTTAGCAAGTTAATATTTTTATTTTTTTACACTGTCCACTTGACAGGGAGCAGTTCAAACATTAACCTCTTTTATTTTTTAATCTATATTTGGGGAATTTAGGATAATAGATGCATTTTTTAATACATCCATATATTATATACTCTATCTATATTAATTTTACTTATCTATTTACGATAAAAGTAATTAATTCATCAACTTCTTCTAAAGTAGTATTCATATTTAACGCTTTATCAAAATAATTATATGCCTTTTCATCATTCTCTTTCAGCCATGTTAAAGACTTTTTAGGACCTAAGTACCATTTTCGAATGATTGAAAAATATATCTCCAAACTATCAACTAATAACCAATGGAATCTGTAATTTCCTTCTGTATCTTGCCTTTTTGCTCTTTTCAGCATTTTTATTAACCAATTCCTTTGAAATTTAATTTCATCTTCTGATAATTTAATTGGTCCATTTTGATATAATTCATTAATGTTATTTAACAAATTAACACATAAATAGTTTTCATCTAGTAGAATTTTTCCATCTTTAATGTGAAGTAATTCTTCTGTTCCATACATTTTTTTTGTGTCAAAAATCCAAGCATCTAATTGCCATCCCTCTATATAGGTATTATCATTATGCTCATTTGCATGATCACTAAAACCTATAACATCAATGTCACTTTCTTCTGTTTGAGTACCAACTGCAAATGAACCATATAAAATTACTGAATGGCATGAATACTTTTCCTTTAAATATTTTTTTACTTTCTCAAATATTGCACTATCCATCAAAAATCTCCTTTCAATAAAATAAATAGCTGATTGAATACAATCAGCTTAAATTATTATATTTCATTATCAATGATAACTTTCTCGGGAGCAGTTTCTAATAGGGTAGGGTTTTCCATAAATCTTTTAAATATTCTTAGAGCTTTTGCATAATTGTAACCATCACATATTCTTTCATCGACAACAATTCTCATATCTACATACTTTCTTTCAAAAATATTGTTTTGATTATCAATTGCTTTCTCTTTGTTTTTCTTACCAAATGAGATAAAAAATGATGTTGAACCAAAATTGTATAAATGATGATAAACAGGTTGTATTCCTAATGAACCCACATCAGTTACAAAGAAACTAGTATGAAAGGGGCTTAATTTACTAATAATCTTGGGCATTTTCCCATGATAATCAAGACATTTTATAAAATTTACTATCCCCTTTATAATAAACCTTGGACATAAAGAAATTAACTTTGCCAACTTATCAGTACCATTACTAACTTCTATTTCTTTATTCTCATTGACTACATTATTTATTTTTTCAATAACATCATAAATAGTATCAGTGGGTTCAAACTTAACTTTTACTGTTGTTTCAGGACTATCTTCACTAAGTTCCTTTTTTATAGCGAATGATACGTATATCCCATTTCTAGCATAAATTCTTCTTCCCGCTACAAAACGGTTAACTTTAGGCTTTTGTGAAATAACTCTTACCATCGCTGCTATAACAATATGTAAGAATCCTATTTGTAAATTAAGTTCATCTCTTTTTTGTTGAATAAACCGTTCAGTTTCATTTATATGTATTTTTTCTTCAAAAAATACTTGTGCATCAGATCTATCTTTCATGATATGTGGAATAACACTAAAAAAAGGATCAGCCTTTCTAATAAGTCTACCATCATATCTGTCTCTAAATCTTCTTCTGTTTTCTCTCATGTCAACATCTCCCATATTTTCCTAAATATATTATAACATATATTCATGTAAAGTGAAAATAAAATTTACTTTAATAAAGTATTGATTATTAGAGAATAAATAATCAGGTTATTTTATTTTAGTAAATCGTTTATAAGAAATAGTAAGTGTGTTGATATTTATAAGAGAGTTCCCGGAAGGTGAGAGGTGCTAAATCGACATATTGAACACATCTCAGAGCTGGTCACCCAAATGTGAACTCGAAAAGTTTGAAATTGTGAAATTTCAAAAAAATGAGAGGTGGGATCATTTGATGAACTTAGCACCAGTTCAAAGTATCTCTGTATTAATTATTACTCATGATATAAATTTTAATTAAAAGATTGAATAACAAAAGAGACTTGTTTTCCACAAGTCTCTTTATGTTTTTATATATTATTTTATTGGTTTCATTGTAGGGAATAATAACACATCACGAATTGTAGATGTATTAGTTAATAACATAATTAAACGGTCGATACCAATTCCTAAACCACCTGTGGGACACATTCCAAATTCAAGTGCTTCAACGAAATCTTCATCCATATCGTTTGCTTCATCATTACCTAATGCTTTTTCTGTTAATTGGCATTCAAAACGTTCACGTTGATCAATTGGATCATTTAATTCACTAAATGCATTCGCATATTCACTACCGATAATAAACAATTCAAAACGATCTGTGAAACGTGGATCATTTGCATTACGCTTAGCAAGTGGAGAGATTTCCACAGGATGTCCATATATAAATGTTGGTTGAACTAATTTGTCTTCTACATAATGTTCAAAGAATGCATTAATGATATGTCCAACTCCTGTATAATGTGGGGGAACTTGGATATTATGTTCTTTAGCAATAGCTTTTGCTTCATCTAAAGTCATTTGTTTCCAAAAATCTACACCAGAGATTTCTTTGATTGCGTCAACCATATGCCAACGACGCCATCCTTTAGCTAGACTTACTTCTGTTCCTTGGTAAGTAATGTCAGTTGTTCCTAATACGTCTTCTGTTAGAAAAGATATTACTTCTTCGGTCAAATCCATCATACCTTCCATATCTGAATATGCAAGATATAATTCTATTGTTGTAAACTCTGGATTATGTTTATAATCCATGCCCTCATTTCGGAATAAACGACCTATTTCATAAACACCATCGTATCCACCGACAATGAGACGTTTTAACCAAAGTTCTGGGGCAATACGTAAATACATATCTAAGTCTAATGTATTATGGTGGGTAACAAACGGTCTCGCAGCAGCACCACCTAAAATTGTGTTTAAAATAGGTGTTTCAACCTCTAAGTAACCTTTGTTATTTAAATATTGACGTAAACCAAAGATAATTTTTGATCGAATTTCAAAACGACGACGACTTTCTTCATTTACAATTAAATCTACATAACGACGACGATATCTTTCTTCAACATCATTTAATCCATGAAATTTATCAGGTAATGGTCTTAATGCTTTAGATAAATGAGTATACTCAAGTACTCTTACAGAAAGTTCTCCTGTATGGGTTTTAAACACTAAACCTTTAATACCTACAATATCACCTAAATCTGCCTTTTGAAATACTTCATACATATCACCGATTTGATCTTGTCTTACATAAATTTGGATTTGTCCAAATTGATCCTGAATATGAGCAAAACCTGCTTTTCCTTGTCCACGTTTTGTCATAATTCGACCAGCAATAATTACTTCAACTTTTTGTTCTTCTAATACTTCTTTATCTAAGTTTTCATATAGGTCTTTAATTTGTTTACTATTATGTGTACGATTAAATTTAGCACCAAAAGGTTCTATACCTTTTTCCTTTAAAAAATTTAATTTATCACGACGAACTAACATTTGTTCATTTAAATTTAATTCGTTATTTGTATTATGATCGCTCATTTTTTCACTCCTTAAATGATTAACTATCCTATTATACCAAAATTTAATTCAACAATTCAACTAAAAATCTTAATTTTTCACGTTATAGCGCTTTTTTGTTTATATTTCTTTATGTATTACTGATGTTTTTAGCAAAAAATCGTGAATTGTTTGTTTTTTTACCATAAAATAAAAACAATCAGCAATAAATCCTATCACACTTAAATATAAAATATGTTTTAAAATCATTTCTCTAAACAACAATCTACCAAAAGTAATTTTTCCCTGTGTCGAAATAATCTCTAATTCAGTCAAATACTTTCCAACTGTACTTTTTATTAATAAGGGTAAAACTGTAAATTCTATTAAGTAAACCAAAAAGCAAATGAATATTAAAATAATATTCTTTAAAGTAGTTCCAAATTTGAAAATATTTGTATTTAGATAGTTATACCCTAATATTATAACTAACAAAGACAATCCAATGAAAATAAGATCATAAATTAATGCTAGTAAACGATCTAAGACTAGATACTTTTTTCTCACAAACATCACCCACCTTTTGTTATTTATTCTCGATAGTTATTAACCTTTTCTAAATAATCGTGTAATGCTTTTTTTACTTCATTGGAAGTATTTAAACTGTGAACTACCCTCTTTACAGAAGTTGCTTCATACATGCCTTTAATATACCATGGAATATGACTACGCATCTCGAGTACTGCAAGTTTTTCACCTTTTAACTTGACTAACGAATCCAAATGTCTAATCGCTTGATTTATTTTTTCTTCAGCACTTGGTTCTGAAATGTATTCGCCTGTATCCAGATAATGTACCGTTTGTTGTATAATCCAAGGGTTACCCAGTACCGCTCGTCCCATCATAACTGCGTCAACACCAGTTTCCTCAATCATTCTTTTGGCATCACTGGGTGTCTTAACATCCCCATTTCCTATTACAGGAATTGTTTTAATCACATCTTTTACTTGTTTTATAATCTTCCAGTCAGCGTGCCCTTCGTACATCTGAGAACGAGTTCTACCATGAATCGCTATCGCCTTAGCTCCTGCTTTTTCTACCTTTTGTGCGATTTCAACAGCAAATATTGTATTTTTATCCCAACCAGTACGCATTTTTACAGTGACGGGCTTAGATACAGAATCTACAACCCTTGATACGATTTCATATATTTTATCAGGCTCTAATAATAGTTTGGCACCTGCATCTGATTTAACTACCTTATTGACAGGGCATCCCATATTTATATCAATAATTTTTGCATTACAATTTTTATCTATTATTTTTGCAGCTTCAACGATTGAAATTAAATCACCACCAAAGACTTGCATTGTTACAGGTTGTTCGTCTGGTTCAACATATAACATCTCTTGTGTTTTTTCATTTTCATATATTAATGCTTTATCACTTACCATTTCTGCATAAATTAATCCAGCATTCATTTGTTTACAGATCTTTCTGAATGCTACATTTCCAATACCAGCCATAGGTGCAATAACAACTTGATTTTCTATTTCAATATCATGTATTTTCCACTTCATTTTATCACCTATCTTATATTTTACAATTTTTTACACAATTTATCAATTTATTTTTATTTTCGCTATTAAAAAGAAAGTTATGCTTTTTTAGCATAACTTTACTATAATATTAATTCTCTTATAATTAAATGATCAAAAGTTTTAATTTCTATCTTCCCATATTCATAGATCGCATATGAACTTGGATTATTTTCTTTAGGTAAAGAGATTGAACTTGGATTTAAAAAATAAATATTATTTTCAAATGTAGCAATCGGTATATGAATGTGTCCAAAGACAAAAATCGTATTATTTACTAAATGAGGTAAATTCTCAGGATTATATAGATGTCCGTGTGTTAAGAAGAAGGAAAAGTTATCCACAACTAGTTGTGTATAAGTACTCATCATCGGAAATTCACATACCAATTGATCGACTTCACTATCGCAATTACCCCTGACAGCAATTATCTTCTCCTTATATTTATTTAATAAATTTGCTACTTCCATTGGATTATAATCCCTTGTCAAAGGATTTCTTGGTCCATGATATAGCAAATCGCCAAGTAATATTAATTTATCAGCCTTTTCTTCAACAAATGCATTAATTAATAGTTCAGCATAATACTTAGATCCATGTATATCTGATGCAAATAATAATTTCATCTAAAACACTCCTATCCTATATTATATCCAAATTAAAAGGTGCAATGATGCACCTTATATTTTTTTATCAACTTTAACATAAAACAATAAAATTAAAGCTATTAAAAAGAAGACTCCACTATAAATAAACATCGATCCAAATGAAGTTAAGTCAATAACAAACCCAAGAAGTGGGGGAGAAACTATTCTAGCAAACGTGGAAAACAAATAATATAATCCCGTATAAGCTCCAATTTTTCCTATAGGAGCTAAATTAGCTACAAAAGGAAATGAATTTATATTTACTAGCGCCCAAGAAAGACCAATTATCACAAAACAAATTCTGATTATCATTAAATCTCTTGTAAATACTAATACAGGCATCATTAGGATTACACCAATTAGTCCTACAGCCATTGTTTTTTTCTTACCATACTTTGATCCAATTAAACCTGCTGGTAAAGCAAACAACAAAAATGGTAAAGACATACAAGTTAGTGTTAATCCAATTTCACTATCGGAAATTTCCAAAAATAATCTGCCATAACGAGAAAAAAATGTTTGAATTCCATTGTACGCAATAAACCATGAACAGATTGCTAGAAGTATTAGGACAACTTCTTTACGATTAAATCCATTTTTAAAACTACTAAATATTCCTTCATTTTTATCTTGTTTTTCGTATTCAATGACATCTCGCTTTTCCTTTATACTAATAAAAATAACAATAAATGAAATAAGGACTAAAACACCAGCTATATAAAAAGGATATTGTTCTTTTTTCTCAAACAATGTAAGGCCAAAAAGTGTTGCTATAACAGCCCCGAAGCCACCTACAAAATTAATAATACTATTTGCTTTGCCGCGTTTTTCTTTTGGTGTTATGTCTGGCATTAATGATATGACAGGCGAACGATACAAAAGCATTGCTAAATTCATTCCAATAATTAAAAGAATTAAAGAATTTAAACTCGTATAATTGGGTAACAGAAATAATAAGACTCCAGCTAGTGGCATACCAATTAAAATAAATGGCATTCTTTTACCAAATCTTGTATTCAATCGATCACTAATAAAACCAATCATTGGAAGTACTAGCAATGCAATATAATTATCTATAGTCATAAGAAACCCAATTTTTGCTTCATTATTTTTAATATAATTTCCTAACATTAAGGGAATTAAATTATCATATAAAGTCTCATATAATAAAATCGCAAAAAAACCAAAACCTAATAAATAGGTTCTCATATTACTCTTTTTAACTATCATCTTTCCCTCCAAAACTATTAACTATGTTTATAATTATACCAATTAATAATTTACTTGTCTATTGTTACATAGTTATAGTAAAATAAAACTGAAAGGAATGATAACATGCAGTTAGTTCTAGCAAGTAACTCACCTAGAAGAAAAGAACTTCTGAAAATGATTGGGTATAACTTTATTGTTGATGTCAGTAATGTTAATGAAACATATAGTAATGAATTAGTACCTACAGAAATTGTCCTTTACTTATCAAGATTAAAAGCCGAAGCAGTGTATAGTAGACATCTAGACGATTTGATTATTGGTTCTGACACAATAGTCGTCTGTGATGATAAAATTCTTGAAAAGCCTGTGGATAATTTTAATGCTTATGAGATGTTAAAGTGTTTATCTGGTAAAACACATCAGGTGATCACAGGCGTAACTATATTATCTAAGGATTTTAATGATAGTTTCACATCTATTACTGATGTAACTTTTTATGATTTAACAGAATCAGAGATAAATAGTTACATTGAAACGAAAGAACCATTTGATAAAGCAGGTGGTTATGGTATTCAAGGCCCTTCTGCTAAATTTGTTAAAGAAATCAAAGGCGATTATTATACTGTTGTAGGCTTACCGATAGGTGAACTAAATCAGAAATTAAAAAAGATAATAAAGTAAAAAAGTATCATCAATATGATACTTTTTTACTTTATATAATATGTAACAAAATTTTTTATGATTTCTTTTCCTTCTTCACATGTAATTGAAGTTAAATCAAACAAAACACCTTCGATTGCTAAATTCTTGTGTCTAAAACCAATAATTTCTTTATCAACTGTAGCGGAAATTTCTAAATCTGTTTTTTTGAAAAGCTGATCACTAATCGCATATCTACACCATTTTGAACTATGTAAATCACTGGATAGCTGACTATAAATTGTTCTACTATCATGTATGATTTTAAGCGGATCTAAAGTTTCTATTTTAGAATCACATATTTTAGCGTTAAATAATAATCCTAGTACTATTCCGCCAATACCAATTCCTAATATAGGAACTTTCCAAATATAACTTTGAATGATTCTAGCTGTATTGTTTATATTTTCTTTATTACCATTTGATATAATTATTGCTTTAATTGATAAATTATCAATAGATCTAGCATTAATTTCAGAGCTGTTGATAATTACTGATTTATAATTTAAACTCACTAAATACTTATTTATAACATTAGCAAACATACCATTATCGATTATTAATATCATAAAAACTTCCTAGTTGTCAAGTAAATCTAAATACTGATTTACTTTAAAAATGACTTCGTTAATATATTTAGTTGCTAATGTTAAATGTGAATGGTAAGTTTCGATATTTAAATAATGCTCTTTCCTATCAAATATGATTGGTTCAATAATTTGACTAGCAATTACATTATTATTATAACCTAATAAGCCAATTAAGCCATTTAACCTATATTCGCTTTCAGTTCTACGTATATAAGCATGAATTCGATCAAATGGTATTCCATAATTACTATTTAATAACATAAAATTATATAAGATTTCATAAATTTTAGATTTTGATTTTCCTTCAAATTTTAAAATAGGATCAGATTGGCATATAATTACGTCTTCGATGAGTTTATAAACTTGATCTCGAGTGATGTCATCTAATATTTTTAAATTATTATTGTTATAGGTTAATGAAAAATTACTATTAATAAAAGTAAAATCATTTTGATTTGAATTTACCATTAATGAAAAATCACTTGTTTTAAAATAACTACAAATCGAATATTTATTTGCATTCACAAATCTAAAAAAAATCTCTATAGGATCTAACTTTGAATCTAAAATCACTTTTTCTGCATTCTTAATAATAAAGTATTTATCTTCATTAAACTTTGTTGCAATTTTATTAAATTTTTCAATGATTTCATCTTCATTAAATTTTAAACTTGAATATGATATTTCCTTTTTTTGTAAATTTGTATTTTCAATTAATAGTATAAACTGTCGATACTTATTATAATAATACTCTTCATTATTCAAGTCGCCTATATATGTGAAGATAATCTTATTTTTCTTATGATCTACAATAACTAAATCATCAAAAATCATAAAACAAAGTTCAGGAATATCACTAAGATTAGATTTATTTTTATAGTAATCATCAAGAGAGTCATTTATAAACCCCATTGCACCACCAAAAAAAGGTGGAAGTTCTACTTCAGCAATGATCTCATTCCGGTTTAACCATTCGATTATATGTCTAAGATAATCGTCTTTCTTTGTTAAAAATTGCGTTTTATTTACAATATTCAAAGCTTTCTCTTGTGTATAGATATATTCTTTGGGATTAAGACCAATGTAAGTATAATTATATTTTTCTACATCTTGATGAACAATCATATAATTGGAATAATTATTACATATTATTTTGATCTTCTCCAAAAAATTAGGTAATAATTCTTTGTCTAATTCATAATAATATACCTTTTTCTTCATACTTACCTTCCACCTTTATTTTATCTAGAATTTGATATTAATTCCTCTAATTCTTCACGATTAAAGTGATATTTTTCATTACAAAAATGACAAGTCGTTTCAATCATGCCTACTTCTTCTAAAATTTCTGATAATTCTTGTTTACCTATACTAATTAATCCTCTAGCAAATTTATCTTTATTACATCGGCATACATAATCAATAGGTAAAGTTGAGATAATTTCAAAATCTTCATCATTACAAATTTCTTTTACAATAGTTTCAGGACTATAACCTTCACTGATCATTTGAGATGCAGGTTTAATAGTTGCGATAACTTTTTCTAATTTGTCAATTATTTCATCAGTTGCACCAGGCATTAGTTGAATGATGAATCCTCCCGCTGCTAATATCTTATTATCTGTATCTACAAATACACCACAACCAACAGCAGATGGTGTTTGTTCTGATTTTGAAAAATAATACGTGAAGTCTTCTCCAAGTTCACCACTGATAAGATCGACTGAGGAAATGAAGAAATCTTTCATACCTAAGTCCTTTATTACTTGAATCTCACCATTTTTTCCAACAGCTGATGAAACATCTAATTTACCATTTGGGTATTGAAAATGAATATGTGGATTTCCAACATATCCTTTAACTTCACCATGAGCATTGGCATCAACTAATATTTCACCAATTGGCCCATCCCCTTTAATACGAATCGTTAATGCTTCATCACCTTTAAGCATTGCACCCATCATAGAACCAACTACTAAAGTTCTTCCTAAAGCTGCTGAAGCTACAGGCCATAAATCATGTTTTTCTTGTGCAGATTGTACGGTTTTAGTAGCATTTACCGCAAATATTCTTACTTTATTATCAAATGATATTGCTCTTACGATATAGTCTGTCATTTTTATCACCTTTACATCTTTTGTTTATTATTATTTTATCATATTTCTTCAATTTTTTACATTTTTTGCAAATATATTTTAATTTTTTATATAAAAAGAGGCTACTAAGTAGCCTCTTTTATTATTGGATAACCTTGTCTTCAGGTTTAATTTCTTTTTCCATAGCTTTTTCAGCTTCTTGTTGATCAGTTATTTTTTTCTCGTCCCACCATTTAACTTTACCAGTTGCAACTAATTCCTCAATATCTTCTCTAGTTAATGTTTCCATTTCCATAAGTTGATTTGCGATTAATTTAACTAAATCAAGGTTTGCTTGTAAAGTAGTACGAGCACGTTCATAACATTCATCTATAATTCGACGAACTTCATTATCAATCTCTAAAGCAATTTGGCTTGAGAAATTACGTTCTTTCATGTAGTCACGGCCTAAGAATACTGATCCAGTATTTTGTTCGTATTGAACAGGTCCAAGTTTACTCATACCGTATTCAGTAACCATTGATCGCGCAATCTTTGTTGCTTTTTCAAAGTCATTATGAGCCCCGGTTGTAATTTCATTGAAATTAATTTCTTCTGAAACACGACCACCGAGTAAACCCGTAATTTGATCTAGTAAATCTTGTTTTGTAGCAACAAATCTTTCTTCTTCTGGTAGCATTAATGCATATCCACCAGCTTGACCACGTGGAACGATAGTAACCTTATGAACTATTTCAGCATTTTCTAGCTTTAATCCAATAACCGCATGTCCTGCTTCATGATGAGCAACAATTAATTTATCTTTGTGTGAATACTTACGAGACTTTTTAGCTGGTCCCATTAATACTCTATCCATTGCTTCATCAAGATCTTGCATTTCAATTAACTTACGATTTCCTCTAGCTGCAAGTAATGCAGATTCGTTTAATAAGTTTTCAAGGTCAGCACCACTAAATCCTGGTGTTCTCTTTGCAACTTCGGATAAACGAACACTAGGAGCAAATTTTTTATTACGAGCATGAACTTTAAGAATTTCTTCACGCCCTTTTACATCTGGGTTGGATACAATAATGTGTCTATCAAAACGACCTGGACGAAGTAATGCAGGGTCTAATACGTCAGGACGGTTAGTAGCAGCCATTACAATTACACCTGTGTTAGCACCAAATCCATCCATTTCGGCTAGTAATTGATTTAATGTTTGTTCACGTTCATCGTGACCTCCACCAATACCACTACCTCTTTGACGCCCTACAGCATCAATTTCATCGATAAAGATAATACATGGAGCATTTTGTTTAGCTGTTTTGAACATGTCACGAACACGACTTGCTCCGACCCCAACGAACATTTCAACGAAGTCAGAACCTGAAATTGAATAAAAAGGCACATTGGCTTCCCCAGCACAACCTTTTGCTAATAAAGTTTTACCAGTCCCTGGAGGACCTGATAATAACACACCTTTAGGTATACGTGCACCTAAATCATTATATTTCTTAGGATTTTTTAAGAAGTCAACAATTTCAACTAATTCTTCTTTTTCTTCTTCTTGACCAGCAACATCATCAAATGTTACCTCTTTTGACTTATTTAATTTAGCTCTACTCTTTGCGAAATCAAAGGCTTTATTATTTCCTCCTGAATTACGTAAAAAGAAGAATGCAAATATACCAATTAATAAAAATGGGAATATAAGTGATAATAATGTTAATAATCCACCATATGATTTAGCAGGTATTGTATTGATAACAATATCATTTTCTGCGGTCGTATTGTAAGCTAATATTAAAGCATTAATATCATCAAATTGCCAATCTAAAATGTTTATTGTATATGTTACATCTGGATCAGTTGATTTTAATTCTACTGCAAGTATATTTTCATTATAATCTCCACCAGCTGGTTCAAATTGGGCATTAGTTACCTTACCTTGTTGTATCAATTGAATCATTTGATTATATGAAATAGGTACTACTTGCTTAGATGATTTCATTATGTACATAATTATCATGAGTACAAGTACAACTGCTAATAAATATACTATGTAACCACTCCAACTATTATTTGGCTTTTTCTTTTTAATTGCATTTGCCATATATCTTACCTCCTTACTTAGAATACACTTCTTCTTTTAAAACCCCTACAAACGGTAAATTACGATAATATTCATCAAAGTCTAAACCATAACCAACAACAAATTCTTTAGGTATAGTAAATCCTACATAATCAGCAATTAATTCTACAACGCGTCCTTCGGGCTTATCTAATAAAGTAACAATCTTAATACTATTTACTCCACGTAAATTAAAAATTTCCATTACTTTTTTCAAAGTCTTACCTGTATCAACAATGTCTTCTGCAATTAGAACATCTAAACCATTAATGTTATAATCTAAATCCTTAATTACTTTGACATTTCCTGTTGATTCTGTTCCACCATGATAACTTGATACTTGCATGTAATCTATTTGTATAGGGATACTGATATTTTTTGTTAAGTCACTCATAAATGGGACACAACCTTTTAATAGTCCTACAACGATTAGATTTTTACCTTCATAATCCTTAGAGATTTGTTGTCCTAGTTGTTTACATTTTTCTAAAATTTGTTCTTCACTAACTAATACTTTTTTAATGTTGTTAAGCATTAGACTATACCTCCATTATTACTCGACGCTTATTAATATATATTCTTTATTTCCATCAACTTTTGTTGCTGCCTTTTGTAAGCCAATTACCCAAAGAATATTGCCTGAAAGATCAGTTAAAATTGGCCAAATATTTCTTTGAGATACTGGTATTTTATTATCAATAAATATTCTATTAATTTTCTTGTTACCAATTTTGGTTTTAATAGAGTCGCCTTCTTGTCTATTTCTTATTACTAAAGGCCACATAGTGCTATTATAACATATAATCATAGAATTGTTATTAATTTTTGCTTTTTCTTCTATATTTTCTACATTGATTTTCATAAGATTTGGTAATGTATATTCACCAAATTCAGTTACATTAATTATATAGTTATCACTATTTTCTAAATTTTTTCTAAAAATTAACTTATCATATTCTTTTATACAATAAAAACCTTTTCCTATGTCAAATGTAATATTCGGCTTTTCATTAAAAATATTCTTTATAATATTGTTAGCTTTATCATAAGATAACTCTACTTTATTATTAGTTATTTTTTTAAAAACATTCAATAATATTAATCGAATTACACTAATATGAGTATGTTTTATTTTAGATAAATCTAATATTAATTTATCTATACTGTCTATAACTATTGATTCTTCGAGTATAGTTTTTGCATTTTCTTCTAGATATTCATTAACTTCAACTAATTGTTGTTGTAATTGTAAAATTTTATTATTTAAATCAGGTTGTAATTCTTTAAATTGTGGAATAATCTTATGGCGCAAAAAATTTCTTGTGTATTTATCTTTTAAATTACTAGAATCAATTTTATAAGGTATATTAAATTCATCACAGTAATTTACAATTTCTTCTTTAGTAATATTTAAAAATGGTCTAATTATATTAATATTACTATCGAGATCATATATTTCTTTCATACCAGTATAACCATTTAAATTATTGCCTCTTAAAATTTTAAATAAAATGGTTTCAATTTGATCGTCTTGATGATGAGCTAAAGCAATTTTATTACAATTTAATTTTTTACATAGACTAACAAAAAAATCATAACGAAATTTTCGTGCTTCATCATGAAAATTTTTATTACTTTTGTAAATAAAGTCTTCTACGTATATATCGATATTATTTTCTTCACAAAATTTTTCAATTAATTTCTGTTCAACAACATTTTCAATGCCTCTTGTATGATGATTTACATGAGCAGCAATTATTTCAATTTTAGTGTTTTTTTTATAATTTATTAAATAGTGTAATAGACACATTGAGTCAGGTCCACCTGAAACTGCAACTACTATTTTATCTTTTTCTTGAATTAAATTATGTCCTTTTATGTATGTGTATATTTTTTCGCTATACATTATAATCACCTTTATTATTTTATCACAATCATAATAATAAATCTATTAAATTGTAAAAAGTCAAGATTTGTCTTGACTTTTCAAACATTATGCAGACATCTTATTTGTTGTATTATTTACTTTTATAACTATGGCAGTCATATCATCAGCAATTTTCCCACCAAATTCGGTAATTGCTGCACGTATTATATCATGAGCCATTTGAATTGATGATGTTCTAATTATTTGCATGATTATTTTTTCAAACTTGTTCATATTGTTAAAACGTTCAACTACTCCATCACTAACAATAATGATAATATCATTAATTTCTAAGTCAAAGGTTATTTTTTCAACTTTTTGTTGTGTACCTATTGGCAAATTATCATTGTTTATTCTTATTACTTTATTTCCTCTTATTATAAAACTTGGAGCAGAGCCGATTTTATAAAAATCAATTGTACCTAAACTTTTATTTATTGTTATATAGTCTAATGTAGAGAAACGTTCATTATATTCTTTTAACGAAACCAATGTATTAATAATTGATACTGCCGTATGATCATCAGCACCAGTTTGTAACATACGATTTAGTAATTCCAATGTACTTTTACTTTCAATATGTGCCGAATACCCATTACCCATGCCATCGCTTAATGCTACTACCATATTCCCATTATGCATATCACATTTTAAAAAATTATCACCAGAAATTCTTGAACCATCTTTACCAATATAGGAGGTTCCAAAATCTAAGTCAAAAATTTGTTTGGAAATTACTTTAAGTTTATTGACTATTTTACCCTTTTTTAATAAAACAATTTCGATTTCTTCTTTAAATATTTCTTCTACAAGTTTACTAATCATCGGATTTAATTCTTCATTGTAATTCCTTATACCAATATCTATATCTAAGTTTTTCTTTTTGCTACTATTTACTTTAAGATAAGAAATGTTGATTCCGACTTTCATCAATTTATCTCTTAATTTTTCTACTTTAATTGTTTCATTTTCATAATCTGTATTTACTTCAATCGCAAAATTTTGCAATATTTTAGATAAACCGTGTAATTGAGATTGAAAAATTACATTATTATTTTCTTCTTTTTTTGCACTTAATAAGTATTCTTGATGTAGTTCAATCGCAGAGTTAATAATATCGATTGAATTTAAACAAAACATACCAAATAAATCTAAAAATCTTTTTTTGTCTGAGTTAAAGATTTCATCTCCCTCTTTGAGAATCTGACTAAAGTAATTATATGTTTTTATATAATTACTATTATGACATAAATCTTTTTTTAGACACCCTTTACAATGCTTGTCTACTAATTCATCAATAGCTTCATCGACTTTCATAAGTTGATTATTCGTTTCAAGTGACTTACTCGCAAACGCGTCAAATAATTCCGCAAAATTTAATAAACGTTGAGATATATCTTCTCTAAAATTTTCTACATATATTTGATAGTATTTAGCTTCTTCATATTTTGGAATCAAAATATTTAAATATTTTTTGGATATTTTTGTCCCTATCGCAAAAAACAATAATGAGGAAATTGATAAACTTAATAAAATATTAATGACATCTCCATCTAATTTATTTAAGTAAAATAAAGTAGGAGCAACCATTAGTGTCAACAATGTTTTCATATAGATATTGTTCTTAGGAGCAAATGCTGAGATTAATCCGATAAATGGGATAACCTCCATCCCATATAGAGATAACCCACTATAGCGAATAACTAAATACAATATGATTGAAAAACCAAGGGTGTTTGTTTTATTAGTTAATAATCCTAAAGTCATTATTGAAAAGATCATGACTACGTAACCCAAATTAATAAAACTAACATTCAATGTAAATAAACATAATAATAGACAAATTAAAGTAGAAATAATTGCGATGATCTCTTCTTTAAATAAGAAGTCCCTTTTATTTTTATTATATTTATTTATTTCAATCGCATTATAATACAGGTTGTACATAAATAAATTATATGCACTAACATAACCACTTTTCAATATACTAAATTCTACTAATCCTAAAATCACATTTGTATAATATGAAATCAAGGAAATAAGAACCAATAACATAAAATTAACACTTTTTTTATTATCAGAATGAATTAAAAGACTTAATGGAATAAAAGCCACTATGACAGATAGTGATAAATTCATATCAATTAAAAACGAAAAAAAACTAATGCAAAACATTAGTATATAGGCTACTTTTTTATTATAAATGATAATGGTACATAAGATTGGAAGCATAAAGAATGCACCCAATTTGAAATTTATTGTCAATGACAACAATGAAAAAAGTAATACAAAACCTATTATATTCATTGTACTTTTTGTTAAGATAACACTTTTTTCTTCTTTAATTTGTTTATTAATCTTCTCATTTATTGCTACAAGTGTTTGACTCATTTATATCTCTCCCCATCCTTATTGTTTACTTATTATAGATTAAAGAAGAGATATAAAAATGTCTAATTTTGAATTAAAAACTAAATTTATTTATTTAGTTTAACTTTCAATATTTGGCTTTCATAATACTTAATGTCACTAATTTGTTTATAAATAATAGATATTGACATAATGACAGTGATTATGTAGATAATCATAAAAAATATGATTGATCCTTTTCTAAGCTGTTTTTTGTTCTTTCTGTTTTCTTTTAACAATCTTTCCACAACCTTTAAATATTTTGCTGAATTTCTTATATAAAAATAAATAAATTATTTTTATAAATTGATATGTATCTACCAATGGTTTTATAAATAGATATTTAAATAGTTTTAGTAATTTGTTAAGTATCCTAATCAATAGCTTTTTTAATGGATATATTCTTTCCATATAATATTTTTCGGAAAATTTAAAATAAATTAGAAAACCTATTGCAAATAAAAAGTAACTATAAACTGGAACTATGCCATAATTAATTCGGTATATAACATTGAAAACAATAAATGATTGACTTACAAAAAATATCAGATCAAATACATATTTAATTAACTTTTTTACATGCATAAAAATAAAATAATAAAGTAGATCATAGGTTACCCCTAAGTAAATTCCGATAAATAATGAAAATAAAAACAATTCAAATTGCGTATTTAAATTCATATTACTTAAATAATTTACTTAGGAAACCTTTAGAAGCTTGAGAATTTTCTGAATGATCAAAATATTCTATTTTTGTGACATAACCTGATATTAAGATCTCACCTTTGTCTATGCTTAAATTAATCATTTCTAGGTCTTGTCCACTTATTGTCATATAACCAAGTATCGTTTCAAGCACAAATTCCTCACTGTTTAAACTTTCTATTTTTTTCACACCTGTTATTTCTAGTGACTTGCGATCACGAATCATCATATGGTGACTTTTAAGATTATTATTTGTATTTAATAAGTTTTTATTTAAAATATCATTTTGATTCATGAAAAAATCCTCCTTTATATAAACTATCACTAAAATATATTACAATTTAATGATTGTTATGATATAAAAAAGGATTCTTTTTAAAATATTTGTTTTATATTCTATCTTCACTTATAATTTCATACATATTTTCAGCATCAGCCTTTTTAGTTGAATCTATTATTTGTGTTACTTTAACGGTAATAACTTTATTACCAAAAGTAATTTTTATTAAATCCCCTATTTTAACTTCTGTACTTGGCTTAGCTTGTCTATTATTTACTACAATTCTTTCACTTTCAGCTACTTCTTTAGCTAAAGATCTTCTTTTAATTAAACGAGATACTTTTAAATATTTATCTAATCTCATATTCCACCTCTATCTTAATCTAAGACTTTGTCGTAACAATTAAACGGATCTTTTACATCACGTAAATAAACATTTCCAACAAATTCGAATCCTAATTTTTTGAATAAAGCATTCATTCTTATATTTTTGGAATTAGTATCGACTTTCAAATAATTTATTTGTTTGTTTTTAGAAAAATTTTCAGCAAATTCGATCATTTTGGTTGCTATTTTTTGACGTTGGTGACTTCTTTTAATCGCAAAGCGATGAATTACGATTGCATCACTTTGTTTTCGCCAATTTAAAGATTTATAACTTGAGTCTTCATTTTTATCAATACAAATAAAACCGGCTACTTCGCAATTATTTTCATAGATATATAAACTAGCGTTTTTTATATCTTTTTCAAAATTCTCGCGTTTAGGGTAATCTTTGCTCCATTGAATGTTTTCTTCTTTATTTAGGTCTTCAATTGTCTCATTAACAATAATCATAATATGATCTAAATCATCAACACGCGCTATTCTAATCATTTAATTTCGACTCCTATTTCTTTTAGATATTTATTCAGTTGAATTCGATTATTAAATATTAATAAGTCACCTTTAAACTGATTTTTTATTTTCAATAAAAGATTCCTTTTTTTTCTTGGATAATCCCATAATATCCATTTAGCAAACTCAAAATCGATTTTCTCATTACAACCTTCAGCAATACTGGGTCTAGTTTTATTCTTGAATTTATAGTATCTCTTTATGGCTCCATAAAAGCAGTAAACCCGATTGAAATTTAAAAAAAAGAGTGTGTCAGCAACTTTAAGTCGATGATCTAAGTTAGAACTATAATTCCCATCAATAACAAAACTATCTTTGTTGACAAAATTATTTAAGTCATTTATAAATAATTGTTTGTTTCTTTCGACCCATCCTTTATCAAAAAAAATTGAATCAATGTGTAAAACAGGTATATTAAACTTCTTTCCCAATCTAATAGCTAAGGTACTTTTACCAGATCCACTAGAACCTATTATCAATATTTTTTTCATACAGAAACTGCCTCTAATATATTATTATATCATATATTTTATATAAAAATAAATTTAAAATAAATAATGTAATAATTGGAATAAATAATAATACATAATTGGTAAAAAAATTGCTGGTAACAAATTAGCAACATTTATCTTTTTAATTTCTAATAAGGACAAACTGATTCCGATAATAATTATATTTCCGACATATGAGGTAAATGTAATAATTCCTTGATATATAAGGATTGGAATAGCAGAAAATAGAACTCCTACTCCTAGTGTTGAAGCGAAGATCATCGCAGTAACACCATCTAGTACTGATTTTGTAAACAAAATACTATACCCTTGTCCTAATCCATCTTGAAATGGTCCGTTGATAGCCATTGCACCTACACAAAAAACGATTGATGATGAAACAAAACCTTTTGAAAAATTACCTAGTTTACTAAAACGTCTTTGCATTTTATCAGCAAATCCATTTAAATTTTCATCAATCTTTAATAAAGTTCCAATACAACTACCAATAACCATAAATATTGTCATTTCTAAAATAAATATATCTGGTAATTTACTTATATTGCTTAGTACCCCAGATATACCAACAACTAAAGTTGATAATCCTATTGCTTGCATCAAAATTACTTTGTATTTATCTTTTAAATTATGTTTAAAAAATAAACCTAAACTACCACCTACAATTACAGCCAATGCATTAACTATTGTACCTAATCCTACCATTTTTAACCGTCCTTCTTTATGCTCATAAAAATATTTTATTACAATCTTAAACAATTTTCCACTATTTTTTCAAATTATAAGTCATATTTAATTTAAGATGCTATAATAATATTGCAGAGTAGATAAAATGCGTTAAGTGCTATAGGATGGGATGTCGCCTATGGACGAAAGTTTTCTGCGGTATTTTATCGCGTCCGCTGCAAGAAATATGATATATAATTATTAGATATAGTTATTAGATTATATATTTATATTTTTTGATGTGGGCTTCTGTAATTTTATTATACGGAGGTCTTTTATAATGTCTAAATCACATCGTTTAATTTTTAACATTTCATTAGCTGCAGTCTTAACAAGTATAGGGGTTGTTTTTAAAGTTTTAAGTTTTACTACCCCTTTTGTTAGAATTACTTTCTTTGATACAATATTAATTTTTTCTGGATTAATACTTGGTCCTATATTAGGCTTAGCAGTAAGCTTTTCTGTTGATGTATTAGATTTTATCCTATTTTCAAAAGGATTTGCATTTTCATATATTATCCTTTTTGGAACAATGTTAACAGGACTAATACCTGGTTTATTCGTCATTATTAATAAAAAGCTAACTGGAAATTATATTCTTTCAAATATTGTTTTATTTATTACAATAATCCTATCTACCACAACTGCCTTTCTTATAACAACATACCAAATGTACTTATGGTATGGAATGGGCTTTATTGCTGACTTGCCATTTAGATTAATATTTACAATTGTAAAATGGCCAATACAATTTTATCTAATTAAAATTATTTATAATAAATTTTTAGACAAATTACCATTAAATGATTAAGACAAAAAAACCTATTCGATAACGAATAGGTTTTTTTTATTTGATTTATAATTTATTTCTTTTCATCTTTTTTAGCAATTTCAGTAGCACTAGCTATTAATCCTGCCAAATTTTGAATTTCAGATGGAATAATAATTTTTGTTGCTTGACCATCTGCAACTTTTATAAATGTTTCATATGCTTTTAATGTTAAAACTTGTTGAGTTGGTGCAGATGCATTTAAAACTTTTAAACCTTCAGCTGTTGCAGTTTGAACCTTAACAATTGCATCAGCTTCACCTTCAGCACGACGAATTTTAGATTCTTTTTCTGCTTCAGCAGCTAAAATTTGAGATTGCTTATTCGCTTCTGCTCTTAAAATTGCAGCTTGTTTTTCCCCTTCTGCTGAAAGGATTGCGGCTTGTTTTTGTCCTTCTGCAGTTAAGATTGCAGCACGTCTTTCACGTTCAGCACGCATTTGTTTTTCCATCGCTTCTTGAATATCACGAGGTGGAAGAATATTCTTAACTTCAACACGATTAATTTTAATTCCCCAAGGGTCTGTTGCTTCATCCAAAATTGCTCTCATACGTGTATTAATAACATCACGTGATGTTAATGTTTCATCTAATTCTAGTTCACCGATGATATTACGTAAAGTCGTAGCAGTTAAGTTTTCAATCGCTGACATCGGATTAGTTACACCATACGCAAATAATTTTGAATCTGTAATTTGATGAAAAACAACAGTATCAATTTGCATTGTTACATTATCCCTTGTAATTACAGGTTGTGGTTTAAAGTCAGATACCTGCTCTTTTAAATTAACAATTTGTACTACGTGTTCAAGTATTATAAAATGCCAATGTAGTCCATCATTCCAAGTTCTACTATAAGAACCTAATCGTTCCACCACATATGCTTTAGATTGTGGAACAATTCTAAAACCTCCTACTACGATTAGCAGTAGTATACCAAAGAGAACAACTAAAAAGCCTATAAAGATTTCCATTAATAACTCCTCCTATTTATTTTTATTATGATTTGATTATTCATTTTTATTAATCTTTTTTACGATTAATTTTACACCAATCACTTCAAGTATTTCTACAATTGTACCTTCTTCTATTATAGTATCAGTACTTTGTAATTTAGCTGACCAAAACATACCATCAACTTTTACTTCTCCTACATTATATGCCTCAATCTTTTTAGTCACAACTGCGGTCTTACCGATTAATGAATTCACATTAGTCTTAATTGATCCAGCTTTTAATCTCTTTAGTGACCAATTTCTTATCACTACAAGGGCTATGGCTGAAACAACTATGAATACAATCCCTTGTAAACCATAATTGTCGTAGTCTGCAACGGCAACAAACATTGCTGAAGATGCTCCAATTGCAAACCAAACAGAAACTAAATTTAAAGTTACAATTTCAATAACAACAAATATGATCGCTAGTAACAACCACACTATAGGTACTAACCATTCCATATCCATTCACCTCACAATTAATTATTTTTCTAAATTATATGCTGATAATGAATTTTATTCTATTAAATTGAATATTAATAAAAAATCTTTATTTAAGATATTACTTTTTTATAAATATTCAATTAATCATATATTCTTCTAAGTGATCAAGAGCTTTTTTGTATTTATTTTCTTCTTTATATTGATAATACACATCACGTAAAATAACTATTTTTAAGTCATCAGATAGTTTATTAATCATATTTTTTAAATATTCTTCAAAATATTCTTCTAAATCATCATCAGAGTAGTAAAGCTTAACTATTTTATTATATATTTTATTTTCAAAAACAACTTTTTCTTTTTTATTACTTATTTTATAATTATATATTGTTTTTAATAATTTATTTTTCTCAGTTGATTGTACTTTTTCTGCTTTATCAATATAATCAATCGTATTTTTATAATTGCCAGAAAAATAATTACATATTGAAATAAATACATAATTTATGCTTAAACTAGACTGTTTATCCATACAAAAAGATATTGCTTTATTAAAATATTTTATCGCATCTTCATAATAACGGTTTTTCAAGTAAACTATTCCATAAAATCGATATATTTTTTCTAAAATAGCATAGTTATTTGAATTTTCAAATATATTTAAAGCAATATACAGATTTTCAAGTGAATTAAAATATTTACCCAAGCTCATATAATTATATGCAATTTCGAGGTATATTATTGGATTTTTTATATTATTTTTATGCATATGTTCTAAAGCTAATAAATAGAATTTATTAGCTTTACTATTATTGTTAATCATTTGATAGTATGAGCCTAAATATTGTATTGTAAGGATTAATAGTTTTGGATATAATACGTCTAGATTATCTTCTATATTTTCAAGTAAATAGGATGCTTCTTCTAAATCTTCATTTAAAATGGTTATAATAAACTCTAAAGCGTAATTATAGTGAGTATATATGATATTTTTTTTAAAAATATTTTGATATTTATTTATAACCCCAATATATTCTTTATAATTAATAATTAAAGAATCATCATTTTGGTATAACAATAGGTTATCGACGTATGCTTCATAAAACATTAATTCTTTCGTACTAATTTTATCTAGTGATAAATTTAGTTTCACCATAAGCATTTCATAAATTTCTTGATCTTTGATTAAATCTCCATTTTCAATCCTACTTAATTGAGTTTGCGAGCAGATATTTTTACAAAATTCTATTTGTTTATATGCCTCAGCACTTTTATTGTTGCTATGAAAATATTGATTTCTATAATAATGAATTAACAGTCCTATCTGCTTTTTTTCTTCATCTGAAAATCTCTTCATACTATCACTCCATATCTTATTGAAAAGAGGAAATAAAATGTTCTCACTTATTTTTGGAATTACAATTGGTCTCGCTTTAAGTATTGATGCTTTTATGTTAAGTTTAGTTTTTGGCTCAACATTTAAAAGAAAGCTCGAATCAATTTTTACAAGTTTTATAGTCGGTTTTTTTCATTTTTTTATGCCTATATTGGGTTATTACTTAACAACCTTAGTGTTTACAAAAATTAACTTAACTTACTATTTAGAAAGCAAATTAAACTTTATCGCATTTTTAATTTTAATTATTCTAGGAATCATGATGATCATAAAAAAAGAAGATGGTGAAGTCTTTAATAAACGAAATTTATTTAATAAACTACTATTTGCCTTTTCAGTTAGTGTTGATAGTTTTCTGACAGGTATTGCTTTAAAGACCATGCAAAATATTAATATCATATTCGTAGCAATAATTTTTGCTTTTGTAAGCTGTACTTTAACTTTTATTGGTCTATCAATTGGAAAAAAAACAGCAGAAAAACTACTACATCTAAGATTAGATTTTTATGCTGGAATTATAATGATTATTCTCGCTATCATTACATTATTTTTATAATATGTTTATTATATCTTTTATAAACATATATGTAAATAGCACTATTTAAAATAGTGCTATTTTTTATTTAAATATTTTACTATTAATACTTTCTAAATGACTAAATTCATTAAAGATAATATCTTCTCCAATCGGTTTACTTCCTAGGTAACCTTGCATTTTATCACAACCTAAAGAAGATAAAATATTGAATTGCTCCACGGTTTCAACGCCTTCAGCAATAACTGTAAAATTAAACTTATGTCCTAGATAGATCATCGCATCAACAATTTCAATATTGTTATTGATATGTATATCATTAATAAATTCCCGATCAATTTTAAGTATAGAAATATTCGTGGTCTTTTTAAAGTAAACTAAGGATGAGTAGCCTGTACCAAAATCGTCTAAAGCTATATTTATACCAAAATCTTTTAATTCATTCATTTTATTTAAATTTCTTTGATTAAAGGTCATTAAGCTTGTTTCAGTTATTTCTAATTCTAAAAACTGAGGATTTATGTTAAATTTATTAATAATATTTATTACATTATCAACAAAATCATCTTGTAAAAACTGAATAACAGACACATTTATAGAAATTGTTAAATTATTTATCCCTAAATTATTTAATTTAATTAAAAAAGAACAGGCTTCATTGATTACCCAATAACCAATAGGAATGATTAATTTTGTTTCTTCAGCAATATAAATAAAATCATTGGGTGGAATTACGTTATCTTGATGATCTCTTAATCTAAGTAATGCTTCAAAACCAGTGATAAGTCCAGTTTTTATGTTATATTGCGGTTGATAAACAAGAAAGAAGCGATTATTTTCAATTCCTACTCTAACCATTGATTCAACGGCCATCTTTTCTATAAGTTTCTTTTCAATACTTTCATCATATAAAATGAATTGATTTTTACCATTTTCTTTCGCATTCATTAACGCAAATGATGCAGTCTTAAATAAAATATCATAATTGTTGCCATCATTAGGGAACAATGACACACCAATACTAATTGAAATATGGATTGTAATTCCTTCATATGTAACACTATAGACATTTTTTTCGATTAATCTATTTATATAATTCTCAACTTCCATTATAGGTGTATTTAGAAGTAATATAGCGAATTCATCATCTTTTAATTTTGCAACAATATTACTACTTTTAGTTAAGTTAATTATGTTTGAAGCAACTTCTTTAATTATTTCTTCAGATTTACTGGGTCCAAAAATATTGTTTAAATATTCAAAATTATCTAAATCGACTAAAATAAAGGCTCCTAATACACCTTCATCATTTAATATTTCATTACATTTTTCGATAAAATAAATTCTATTATACAAACGAGTTAATTTATCTAAATAAGCTAAGTCCCAAATATTTTTTTGGTTTTCTTCTAGAATAATATTCTGTTTAATAAGTTCATTTTCTAATGCGACTCTTTCCGTAAAATCAACACCAGTTAATTCAACGATATGACTATTTTCATCTATATTATTGGTAGACCATAAAATATGGTAATATTTACCCTCACAATTCTTGAGTTTTAATTCAAAATTTTTTATATTCTTTCCCATTTTAATTAAATTTATAAATAAATCAAAGCTAGGTTTATCTAATTCATCGAGTAAATCAAGTAAGGAATTATGACCATAATTAAATAAAGCAGAAAAATAATTATTAAAGCTAATTATTTTCCCATTCCAATCGATTTTAAGTAATATTAGATGTCCTGATGCTACAGCCAAATCTAAATTTACTTCATTTGATTGTATCTTTTTACTCAATACATTAATTTTATATTGATATAAACCATTAAGTATTATTATTGTTATAATTAAACTTAAAATTAGAATCACAACTACATAATCATTTAGCAACAAATATAAAACATCCAATTCTACAATATTTCCTATATTATAACATATATAGACAATAAAGTTGTTTAGATATATAAAAAGTATATAAAGTACTACCAAATTTACTAGATTTTAAAGCAATTTATAATTTTTATCCGATTTTATTTTCATTTTTATTTAATACTTCATTATTTATCTTACCAAATTCATCAAAAACGAATTGATCTAAGCTATGTGTATAAAGTTTTAACATGGATTTATTCTTAACAATATTGCTTAACTTTAAATAAATAGTTTTCCCATAGTGATAACCCGTAGCACTTCCAACTATATCATTTTCTATAATATAATTAGTTATAGACAAGTTAGAATACGATTGTTCATTTTTCAATCTAACACCAGCAGAATTAAAAGTAACTGCCCTAATAATTTTTACTTTTGTGTATCCCTGATAATTTAAATACATAGATTGAGCTAATGCTCCTCCGAGTGAATGTCCACAAAAATAAATTTGACAATCGATATTTTCTGCAATAATTTTGTCTAAGTATAATTTGGCTGTTTCAAATTGGCGTTTTTTCTGCATTATTTGTAAATTTGTTAACCAATCTACCCATTCGTCAGTCCCACGAAAAGCAAATATTAGATCTTTTGATAATTTCGATTTTATAACATAAAATTGAAGACCATCATCAGAGTTAATAAAATCAATGATTTGATATTTTTTTTGCATAAGTGGATTAATAAATTCTTGTAAAATACCCTCATTGCTATAGGCTAATTTACATAATATACTAAAATCACTATCAGTTACTTGAGTGTGTTTATCGAACAAATTATTATATATTTTTTTTATTCGATCAACAATTGATATTTTTTTAGGTTGATCAACAATCTTCCTTACAATATCACTATAATCTTCATGAAATAATTGTTTGTAATTCACCATTCTACACCACCTTATAAAAAAAGTACAAATCATTCATTTGTACCTATTTTACTATATTTAGTTGAGTTAAATCAATATGCTTTGTTATAAAATCCACGAGTGTAATTGTTTTTATTTTTCAATTCTTCCTGAATAGCTTTAATCAAAACATCTTCGTCATTAAAAATAAATTGTTTGTATGCTTCTATGACACGTAATGTTTCATCATAATTTTCAATCGTAAATTGTAATCTGAAATTTTGATAACCAAAATCTTTTAGTTTATTAACTTCTTCTAATAACAATAATTTTTTACTATTCAAAACATGCATATGGCACAAATTGTCTGTATACAAATTAAATATTTCATTTTTTTCATCGACAATTCTATGGCTATTAACCTTACATTGTTCCTTACAATTCGATGCATAAATACAATGTTTAGTAATCATTGCCTCCTGATATCCAAAAATAATAATTTCTAATTTTGATTTGTCTTTAAAATATAAATTTTTATAGCTGTTTTCATTTAATTCATAGGATAAAGTGACTAAGTCAACATTATTTGCAACTAAAACTTTTATACTTTCTGAATTGGTAACATTTAAATTAAAGTTTGATATAACCTCCTTGTCATAAACATTATTGTTAATAACGTTTAGAGCACCAAGGTTAGATATTAATGTTCCATTAAACCGATTATCTATTTTAATATTATATTCTATTCTACCTTTAGCTAGATAAAGCTTTTCAAAGTTATCACCAATTTGGTCTTTTAGTTCTTCATCCACATAAATACGATTAATTTGAAGTTTTAATGCCGCTTGTAATTGTTCTGTCGTTCTGACATAAACACTTAAATTAAAATCTTTATTTTTGTTATATATAATGTTATCACTATACTCGTAATTAATATCCAAAATGTTACGTTGATATCCAATTTGCCTAATATTGATTAATTTTTCTATCGCAGTTCTTCTTAAATTATTTAAAGCTCCCATCGTAATAAACATGTTTTCGTCACGATTAATATTTACATCATTTAAGTTGAATGGTGTGTTTCCAAGTTTACTTAATTGTTCAGTAATTTTTTTGTTGTCAATCATTTGATTTTTGCTTTCTTCAATCATAAATTCAATTTCATCAT
>JARDZP010000115.1 GCA_029240795.1 Haloplasmataceae bacterium
CAGTGATAGATATTAAACTTTTTAAAAATATGACTTGTAATGCTATAGATGATTTTGGGATAGAAAATTTGATGGACTATACAATTGATTCAAATTCAGATTGTGATTTAGAAGATTTTTATAAAACTATAGTAGAGTCTGTTTTAAATGAAAAAGTCTTTATTGAAGCATTGGAATTAAGTGATGGTAAATATGAAATAACATTTGAATTTGAAAACAAAGATAGCGTTTACATTATAAGTAAAGCATGGGATGATGTAGAAACTATATTAGAAAACCTAATGGATAATGTGATAATACCGCACATAAAAAGGAGCTATAAAAGATGTGCATAGATAAGTATCTAGTAAAGGAAAAAGAAATCAACTCTAGCAAAAGTGAAGCTAAAGTACCAGCAAAAAGAATAAGTGTGGTTACCTTAAAATTAATTAGAGAAGGAAGTATATTGTATGAATCCCGAAAAATTAGTAGCCCTGAAACAGCTGCTGAGTTAGGTCGAAAGTTCATTGAAAATTCTGATAGAGAAGAGTTTATAATTTGTTGCTTAGATACGAAAAATCAACCATTATCAATAAGCGTAATAAGTATCGGTTCTCTTAATAGTGCTATAGTGCATCCAAGAGAAGTTTACAAAGTAGCAATTCTTTCTAATGCATCAAGTATTATAGCGTTTCACAATCATCCATCTGGAGATACAGAACCATCTGTTGAGGATATCAACTTGACAAATAGGTTAACTGAAGCTGGAAAAGTTATTGGAATACAATTGGTTGACCATATAATCATCGGTTCAGAAGGCAGATATTATAGTTTTAAAGAAGAAAGTCTATTGTAGGGGGAAGGGTAATGTTTGATAATGAAAGATTTATGACAAAAGGAATACAGGATAATATTTCATTAGAACTACAATTGTTCATGTGGAGTTGTATTGACACATTAAAGTGGAAAGAGAAGGAAATAGACAGTTTGCAGGCATTTGAATTAAGTTTAGAAAAAAAGAATGGTATAATATTTCAAAACTTAGAACATAGACAAGAAGTACTAAAATATAAGCGATTATATAAAATTCCTTCTAAAGAGGCAATTACAGAAAAAATATTTGTAATTGACGATGGACTTCATTCAACAATGATGCTAAGAAGCGAATACTAATGAGGTTGATATGGGAAAGATATTAATAATTATTGCAAGAATAATATATGTTATAGTGAATGGTATGGAAAATAATGATTAAGAATTAAGCAGTAAGAAGTAACACAAATAAAGTTCGTTGAAATAATAAGGTAATCTGGTTGTGACTATAATATTGCAGAAATTTTACCTATATAGGTTATTGTGAAAGATTTAACATTAGTAGCTTAATAACAAGCTGCTAATGTTATTTTTTTTATTCCAAAAACTAAAAAAACAGAAAGTGTTAAGATATTGTAACAAATAGCGATGCTAAATTGTTAAGAATCTTTATTTATTCATCAAATATATGATTTAAAGCGTAATCGCTTAGTGCATAAGCACAAAACGATGAATATAATTATATACTTATTGGCCAAGTACATATGACCTAAAAAGAACAAAAATGTGAATAAACGTCTTATTACTTGCATAATTATGATAAAATGCATTCAATTAAGTGGCTAATTATCAACAGTTGACAAATATTATTGCATATGTTACTGTATAAATATGAATAACAAGCACTTAGAAAATTGAATAGGAGATTTCCAGACTTTTGGTTTAAAAAGTTACCTCGTATCAAACATGTTACGGGGAAAAGGAAATTAGATTTGAGAAATAAAAAATATTTAATGATTAAAAGTAAGTACGTTAATAGAAAAAAGAAGGAGAAGAAAAAATGGAAAAGGTTATAAATTTAAAGGATGAAATTATATATATGAGTGATGAAATTATGGAGAGTAATGATTTTATTGAAAATTATAATGCGGTGAATAAAGAAAATAACGGACATGGAATTATATCAGCAATATTTAATTATAATAGTGTTTCATATGAAAAATTTGAAGAACTTGATTTAAATAGTTTCAAAAATTTTATTGCAGATGACTTTAGAAATTTACAATATCAACCTGACAATGTCTTAACAATTGGAGAATACATAATAGTAGAGTGGATTATATCAGATGAATTCCTTTTTAATGAATTACAGCCAGAAGATATAAATATTATTTTAAGTAATATGAAAATACAACTTAAAACGTTAAAATCATGTGATTTATGCAATCTTGCTTGGGTAATTGATGAAAGGGATATATCGAAAGAAATGTATTTCTATAATTATTATCGTAAAAATCAGTTTGAAAAAATATTGTTAAAGAAATAATTAATTATATATAAATGATCACATTACTACGTTAAATATAAGAAGCCAGGTATATGCCCGGTTCCTTCAAAAATTAGTTTTTACAAAACAAAATTTCTTTTGGCTTACAAATGACAAATATAATAATAACGGAGGTAATTATGGCTTTAAGAAAAGCAAGACGAGATGCATACATAGGACAGATAAGATTAATTAAATCAGAATCTACCGTTACAGAAGTAATTGTAGAAAATAATGTTGATGGGTTTAAGTATGGTTATTATGATAGCTATGATAAACTTGTTGAAGATATAGAGAAAATTAACGGCAAATATAATATGTATAGTACTATAAATCCAATAAAAACAAATTTAGACATACCCAAGAATTGTTTTTCAGATAAAAAAACTGTTTCAATATCAGACGATGACATTGAAAAAAGATCTATTTTGTTAATTGATTTAATAACCACAACAACAAAAGACATTAAAGAAATAAAACATTTAGCATTTGAAAAAGCAAAGGAAATAAGCCAATGCCTATTAGATGAAGGATGGCCAGAACCAATTCGTGTATCAAGTGCTACAGGGGCTTATCTTCTATATGATATTGATTTACCAAATAATGCGGAAAGTACTAAATTAATAGAGAAATCCTTGATTAACTTAGATACTAGATTTGCTGATGATAATGTAAAAGTTAATAGGAGCAAATATAATGCATCAGAAAAATGCCAACTAATAGGTACTAGGGCAGTAAACCAAGACGTGACTCCTACATATGATCCTATAATTGTTAGTATTGCAACCATACCAAGTAAGAGAGAGATTGTAACAAAGAATCAGTTATTGAAATTAGCATATAACATAACAAAGTTCGAAGAGGAAGAAAGTAATAATATTATGATAGATGTAATTAGTAATCCTGTGAACTGTAACATTGAAAAAACTCAAGAATTAACTAATACTACTAGAAAAAGCAAAGAAGATCAAAAAGAAAGCCAGGCTGAAATTCTAATAAAATTAGGTAGCTGTAATGCTGAATTTTTTATAGATGATATAGAAGAAAGTTATGCTACAATAATAGTAAATGGACACAAGGAGACATATAAAATAAATAGTAGAAATTTTAAGATGAGTTTGATAAAAAAATACTATGAAAAAACAGGAAAGCCACCAAACAATGAATCAATAAATCAAGCATTAGGAGTGTTTGAAGCAAAAGCTATTTTCAATGGTAATAAAAAGAACGTTTTTAGAAGATGCGCTAAAGTTGGAGATAAATACTATTATGATTTAGTTAATGATGATTGGGAAGTTATAGAAATAAGTAGAAATGGATGGAGACCAGTCAAGGATTCTAGAGTAGTGTTTGTAAGAAATAATAATATGAAAGCACAAGTATCACCAGAAAAATATGATGACCTATCAATAATAAATAAACATTATAGATTCAAAAGTAAAGATGATGAAATATTACATATAGTTATTTTAGTTTCAAGTTTTACCAATATAGCTCATCCAATAGTTTTATATCACGGTGAAAAAGGCTCTTCTAAGTCAACTTCAATGAAAAAAGACAGAGCTATAGTTGATCCAGCGATTAATGATGTTGTATCTATGCCTAAAGGAAATGAGGATCTTGCAGTATATCTTTATAAAAATTATTTGTCCTGTATAGATAATGTTGACAATGTACCTTCGGAAAAAAGTGATTTGCTGTGCGTTGCTTCAACGGGTGGAAGTTATACTAGAAGAAAAATGTACACTGATGATGATGAAACAATATTGTACATTAAAAGACCAGTCATACTAAATGGAATTAATATCGTTGCAACTAGACCAGATTTGTTAGATCGTTCTATATTACTAGAACTTGAAAGAGTACCAGCAGAAGAGCGTAAAGAAGATACTGCTATTTGGAAGGAATTTGAAGAGGACAAGCCTAAAATACTTGGGTTAATATTTACAGTTTTGTCAAAAGCATTAAATATATATGAGCATGTTAGTCTTAATAGATTAGGAAGGATGTCGGATTTTACTAGACTTGGTTATGCAATAGCAGAAGCCGCTGGTATCGGAGGAGAAGTTTTTTTGAAAGCTTACTTAAGTAATCAAAATAGAGCAAATGATGAAGCTATAGATTTAAATCCAACTGCAAAAGCAATACAAGCACTAATGATTAATGAAAATATTTGGATAGGAACTGTTACAGAATTGTTGTTAGAATTAAAGAAGGTAGCAGATAGAGAAAACATTGATACTAACTCCAAACTTTGGGCAAATGAAGCAAATGTATTAAGTAGAAGATTAAATGAAATTAAATCAAACTTAGAATCAGTTGGAATTAGCTATGTTATAAGACAGCATAATATAGGTAAAGTAATTACAATTGAGAAAGAAAAAATCTAACATAAGTTATGTAACAGATGACGGATACTGATTTTATAATCAAAAGTACAAGCTAACAAAAATATCGGCATTATTAACAATGCAAAATGCATTAATAAATGTCAATAGTGTCAATAGTGCCGATATTTTCTGTTGTTACTATGATATGAAATTAAAATCTTCACAAATACTTCAAAATTGTAAGTAAAGGTGATTATAAGTATATATTATTAATAAGGATATGGGGGAGTTATGAGCATTTGTTCAAAAATAAGCAGAGAAAAACTATACAGTAGAGACTATGAACCAGATGAAACTATTGGATTTGATATAGAGAAGACAATTAATAACATAGATTATAAAAGTCTAGTGATTCTATTAGGCACATTATATTTACAAAATAAGGGAGGACAAATTGATGGTTAGGAAAGCTGCAATATATGCAAGATATTCATCAGATAATCAAAGAGAGGAATCTATCGAGGCTCAAGTAAGAGCTATTGAGGAATATGCCAAGAATAATGATATTAAGATTGTGAAAAGATACTTTGATAGAGCGAAATCAGCTACTACTGATAAACGACCAGGATTTCAACAGATGATATCAGATAGCAGTATAGAAATATTTGATATAGTTATAGTGCATAAATTAGATAGATTTTCAAGAGATAAGTATGATT
>JARDZP010000037.1 GCA_029240795.1 Haloplasmataceae bacterium
ATTTCACTATTTTCTTTATCTTAACATATTATGTATTATTATGGAGGTGTTAAAATGAATAATGAAATTTATGACTACATTGTTGTGGGAACAGGACCAGCGGGAGCAGTTATTGCTAAAACTCTGACAGATGATAAAATAAATTCAGTACTAGTACTTGAAGCAGGTGAAAATAATGACAGGGATAATGCAATAAGTGATTCAACAACTTCCTTAAAGAATTTTTTTCCACAATACTTTTGGCAAGGAGAAACAATACCTCACGAAGGTTTAAATGGAAAGTCTTTTGAATGGACAACAGGTAGACTCTTAGGAGGAGGTTCTTCTATCTATGGAGAACAGTATGTTAGACCTACGTCTCATGTTTTTAGAAAATGGGAAAGTCTAACTAGTGTGTTATGGTCACCATCACTTGCTATTAGAAATTTTATTGAGTTAGAAAATTATAATGGAGATACAAATAATCTGAATATTCATGGATATAATGGAAGAATTAATATTAGGATGACTCCTAAAGAGCCAACAACTCTGTCTAAAAAGTTAGTTTTAGCGATGGAACAAGCGACAGGTTTTAAAACCATCCTAGATTATAATGATCCCCAAACTCCACTGGGTCCATTTCATAGTTGGCAGTTATTTCAAAAGCTAGATGGTCGACGTGAAAGTTCCTCCACCGCATTTCTTTCAACAGATATTATGACACCAAATGGGTATGGTGTAAAAGGAAGAAAATTAAGAGTTTCTTTTAAATCCACAGCACTGCGAATAATTTTCAATGAAAATCGGGATGCTATAGGAATTGAATTTTTAAAAGAAGGAAAATTTACTCGTGCATTCGCTAATAAAAAAGTGATCATCTCTGCAGGAATCAATAGTGCTCAACTTTTAATGATCTCTGGAATTGGACCTTACTACGACCTCAGAAAGGCTGGTATCACCATTGTTTTTGATAATCCCAGTGTAGGCAAATATTTAATCAATCATACCGTAAATTCAGCAACATTTACTACGAATCAGGAAGACATTTCAGGGCTTTCTAGTGATCCAAATGCACTATATACGGGTGGCGCATTTTTACCAACTCCACTTTCAGGTGAGGACCAGTCTGAGCGAAGTATACAACTAATAGGGTCAGTATCTGATGGTATATTAACATTAATAATGATCTATTTACTTCCTAAAAGTCAAGGTTCCATTAGAATACAAAATAATGATCCTTTAAAAATCGTACTTGCAGATGAAGGATTTCTTATTAATCCCTCTGACTTAGAAGTAATTAAAAGTGTATATAAATCTTATATTGTTAATATTGCTTCAAAACTTTTTTCAATTGATTCCGCTTATCAGATAATATCCCCAACAATTGATATCATAAATGATGATGCAAAACTTGAAGAGTTCATTAAAGATAATTTTGGTCATGCACATCACCAACAATCTTCACTAAAAATGGCACCCCTAAATAAAGGGGGAGTGGTTGACCCTTGTGGAAGAGTATATGGAGTAAATAATCTTATTGTCGCAGATGCTTCGATTATACCATCTACAGTAGATGGAAACACCGCAGCGGCTGCATTTCTCATAGGATATACGATCGCAAAACAATTACTATCAGAAAACTTATGTCAGTTCGAACCTAACTCATGTAAATATTATTATTTATTTAATCAAAGTGAATATGATTAATATATGGTAAGAGTTTTTTAATTTTAGATATTTAAATTGAACCAAATTAACATAAGTATAGAAAAAGTAAATCCTATAGTTTATAATAAATATAGGTTTTTTTTTATTAAAGGAAGAGTTTCTCAAACTAATTGAAAATGATCAAAGTAAAAATTAATAAAAATAACGAATCATTCTAAACTAAATTAAGAAAGAATTTTCTTATTGATTAATAAAAGGACCTCGACAAGGAGTAAAATATGAATCTTTTAAGTGCAGAAAATATATCAAAAAGTTATAGTGAAAAGCAACTATTAAATAATATAAGTCTAGGAATTAGCGAAGGTGACAAAATCGGACTCATAGGAGTTAATGGTACAGGTAAGTCTACCTTTTTAAAAATACTTGCAGGGTTAGAAAATGCTGACCATGGTAGAGTGATCGCAGGTAATACTATTAAAATAGAATACATTTCTCAAAATCCTAATTTCAGTATGGAAGTTACTGTTTTAGAACAAGTTTTTAAAGGTGATTCACCTGTAATGAGGCTTATTAGAGAATATGAGGCGGAACTTGAAAATCCAAAATCCAGTGAAAGAGTTCTACAGCTAACACAAAGCATGGATCATATGAATGCTTGGAGTATTGAAAGCGAAGCAAAAACCGTTTTAACTAAACTAGGAATAAATGATTTTAATGCTACGATAGGTAGTTTGTCAGGAGGGCTGAGAAAGCGAATAGCTCTTGCTGCTGCTCTTATTAATCCATCAGATTTACTTATTCTTGATGAACCTACAAACCATCTTGATAATGATACCATCGACTGGCTTGAACAATATCTTACTAAGAGAAATGGTGCAGTACTCATGGTTACCCATGATCGATATTTTTTAGACAGAATCGTAAATGAAATAATTGAATTAGACAATGGGAACCTATATTTATACAAAGGCAACTACAGCTATTTCCTTGAGAAAAAAGCTGAAAGAGAAGAGAATGAAGCTTCTAATGATAAGAAAAGACAAAGCTTATTTAAAAAAGAGCTAGCTTGGATTAGAAGAGGTGCTCAAGCGAGGTCTACAAAACAAAAGGCAAGAATTGAACGATTTGAAACCTTAAGTGAGAAACTAGTAAACGATTCTAATGAAAAGTTAGAAATATCAGTGGGAAGCAGTAGGCTAGGCAAAAAGGTAGTTGAGCTTGAACTAATTAAGAAAGCCTTTGGTGACAAGTTGGTTTTAGATAATTTCACGTATATCGTTTTAAGAGATGATCGAATTGGCATAATTGGTCCAAACGGAATCGGAAAATCAACTTTGATGAATATAATTGCTGGTCAAGTTAAGCAAGACAGTGGTATTGTGGATATGGGATCAACAGTTAAAATTGGCTATTACACTCAGGAAACTCAACATATGAATGAAAGTATGAGAGCTATTGAATATATAAAAGAAGTAGCTGAGTATATTGAAAATGCTGAAGGATTTAAAATTTCTGCTTCACAAATGATGGAGAAATTTTTGTTTACAGGGTCTATGCAATATACACGAATCGCTAAGCTTTCAGGTGGAGAAAGAAGAAGATTATACCTTTTACGAGTGCTAATGGAAGCACCGAATGTTCTACTCTTAGATGAACCAACAAATGACTTAGACATCGAAACGCTTACTATATTAGAAGATTATTTAGAGGAGTTTCCAGGTGCGGTAATTGCTGTTTCACATGATCGATACTTTTTAGATAGAATGGCAGAAAAAATATTTTTCTTTGAAGGTAATGGAATAGTTAAACATTATACTGGAAACTACTCTGAATTTAAAGAAAAGTATGATTCCGATGAAAAGATAAATATTAAGTCGGCAGTCAAAAACAAAGAATATAATAAAAATATAGAAAATTTAGACAAAAAGAAAGATAAACCATTGAAGTTTACTTTTAAGGAACAAAAAGAATTTGCTGAAATAGATCAGGTTATTTCTGAACTTGAAGGAAAAATCGCAGAAATTGAAGATAAAATAAATCTGTCTTCTTCAAATTACTTAATTCTTCAGAACCTTCTGGTTGAACTAAAAGATTTACAAAATCAGTTAGAAGAAAAAATGAATAGATGGTATTATTTAAATGAATTAGCTGAAAAGATTGAAAATGAAAAAAAATAATTAAAAAATCAACAATTTGTTCATAATTTCAAATTTAAAAGAATGTTCTTCAATATAAAAATTGTTGAATTTTCTTTTTTATATTAACTTTGAAAAATGAGGGCGATTTTGAAAGTTCTAAAGTATAGTAAAACTAAACAAATCAACTGGTAGTTTAAGGATTATTATTTTGCTAATTTTCTAATAAATTCAAGCCTATTTAGCTACTCCGATAATTTTTCTTTTGTTTTCCTCTGTCATATTAGATAGATTATTTAGGCAATAAATTTCACTTTCTCCTTCATCTTCCATTGGAAAAACATTAACTTATATTTTACCTTAATCATTCAATTTTCAATTCCTTTTTTATATAGATTATTTTACATTTTTTTACAAATATTTTGAAACCTATTTAGATAAATTAGAATAAAAAAAGCAAAGATTATCTAATTGATTTTCTTTGCTTCTTTTATATATATTTTGCCTATTATTAGATTTTTGCATATCTCAACTGAACAGTATGCAATGTGTTGCTTTTTTTTCTTTATTCTAATCTTCAAAAGATAATAAGGAAATACTTTCGATTAGCTCTACTTTATCAAACAAATCAAGTGTTTGTTGATATTTATTTCTAACTTCTAATGTAAGTTCAACATTACCCTTTTTAATATATTTTGCTTTTACTCGAATATTTTTTTTGCTTGCGATTAATGAGATTTCTTTATCGATTGCTTTTGGATAATTAATCACAATAATATAAGATTTCATCTTCACTCTAAAATGCGATAAACTATAAATCAGTATACCTACAATAATAGAACCAAGAATCGCAATCAAGTATTGTGTAGCACCTATTGCGAAACCAGCAGCAGAAGCCCATAATACATAAAGAATGTCTAGTGGCTCTTTTAATGAAGACCTAAAACGAACTACACCAAGTGTACCTAACATACCTAGTGTAACAATTAGATTGTTACTACTTACCGTTAAGATAATTAATGTGGTGATTATAACCATTAAGACTAATGACATGTTGAATGTATAACTGTAGACTGTAGATCTAAAACTTATTTTATATATAATAAAAATATAAAGACCTATTATTATTGAAACGAATAATGCTACTAGCAGTTCTGCTGGCGATATTGAATTGAAAATAATGCGATTAAATATTTCAATAAATGAATCTCTCATGTAAGATTTAACTGCGCTCATATTTGTATGTCCTCCCCTATAGAATGTAAATAACAGATTAAATATTTTGATATGGATAGTTTAGTAACTGAATCTATTTGAAATAACTTTTTAAGATAATTTGGGAAAAAATGATTATATTTAATTTCAAGTACAATCATATCAATCACTGACTGATTAGTTAACGGTTCTTGATCATTAAAATTTTTAGTCGAATAGGTAATATCTCGATCAAATGTAACCCGTATATCATTAAATGGTAGTACAAACGGATAACGATGATATTCAATTTTTATAATTGGCTTTAACAATCTAACCTTCATACTATAAACAAGCTCTCTAGCTAATGCTTCATCCCTTTTTTCTAAAAGGTTGAATTTTCCATCAATTAATTCCTGATACTCATCTAAACTTAGGGTTATGGATTGTTTATATCCTTGTTCATTATCTTTTATTTTCTTTTCTAATTTAATCATATGCGTGTTTAAATTATATAGCCTTATTCGATATTTATATCTTTCTTTAAGTCCCTGAAGATTGTCATTAACTGATTTTTTCATATAATCATCAAAATAAATACTTGTAATTAAATATTCATGATCCTGATCAGCAAATTTGTCAACTGAGAATAATTTTTCAATTCTTTTCTTAATTATTTCATATTGTCTGTAATTAATTAAATATTTTTCTTCATAACGATAAATTTGCGACACAAAATTTCCCCCTAAATCATTCATTTCTTTGCTTATTTATGAAGATATATCCTACTAAAAATATAGATAAGGATGTAAGTGGTATTATAATACTCATTCCTAATGGTTGATTATCTTTAGTCGATGTAGTGTTTGTCGTTTTATTTGTATGAGTATCATCTATTTTATAAATAGCGTTTAGTGTAATATCACTATTTAATGTTAATATAATCGATTCATCAGTTGAACCATTTACATTTATATTATTACTTATCCACCTATCAAAGGTATATCCAACTTTTGGCTTAGCAGTTATTTTAATTGGAATATCATTAAAGTATATTCCTGTCCAATTTGATGCATCGTTAACATTAAGAGTTCCTTCTATAATTTCAATTGAGTTAATGCATATATTTCCTTCTGACAGATCATTAAATGTTGTTATTGTAGAAGTACCAGATAAACCAAAATAATCACTTATATGCTCACGCATATAGGTAGGACGATTTTCGGCAAAAGTTCTAATCTTTTCTACATCATTTTCCCACACTCTTTTGTTAGTAGGTCTACTCCAGCGGTTGATATGATCATCCATATAAGGAGATACTTCTTGCTTCATTTTCGCTAATTTGTTGACAACAATATCTTCAGCAAAAGCAGTGTTTAATAAATCAGCAAAACGATTGATAAAATTGATTCTAAATTCATCATTTTTTAAGATTGCTCGAAGCGGGAATGTCGCGTTAATTGTGTTTGGAGCAAATGTTGGCCAATTCGAGCTTGGATTAATCCGTGTCGCTCCATGATAGTCAAGGTTAGTACTAAATATCAAACCATTTCGTTCGTAATTAGAAAAGGTATCATATGATAATCCCATATCCGTATCAAAAAGTAACCAACGCCACTTTCCATCTGTTTCTTCATGACCTGTCTCTATTGCTTTCCTTGTTCGCCAAAACTTAACGTTTTTACCTGGTTGATCAATGTTCATATAATAAATTTGAGCAATATGATAATCTGTAAAATTATCAACATCAAGTTTTTCTTTTACATAATCGTAATTGTTACCATAATTTAAATCTGCTCCTAATAACTGAAGGAGCTTATAAAAATCTTCATCAGATCCATAATCAGTGAATTCTCCTAAATCAGATAACATATCGATGTCAGATGTACCATAATGATTATAGATGTAATCATCATCAAAACGGTCTCTTATATTATAAATTCCCCAATATTCTCCATTAATGAAAACAATGGATGGTCGATAGTATTGTATATCTACATTTGTAACGTCTTTAATCAAGCTTTGGGCAAATGCATCTCTAAAAGGTACATTTAAATAACCTGAACCACCATTTCTTAAAAGGAATGAATTAAAGACGGTTAACTCTTTATCTGGGAATAATTGATAATTAAAATAGCCCTGATCATCTCTTGCATATATTCTTAAAGATTTTATTGGTGCATAACGGGTATATCCCCCATGAACTCTAATGCCGATTTCTTGAGAGAAACCTATCTGATTCGATTCATCAAAAAATTCAATATGCCCCTCTCTTTCCCAATCAATACCCTTTTCTTGAGAATTATCATTAATAAATAAACCAATCTTTTCATCAAATAAATTTTCCATATTAGTAGATATGGATGTAACAGATATATTGTATGTTTTATCTATAAAGTAAGTATGAGTAGCAATTTCACTTGATTTTCCATCTTTAATCGCAATAGCTCTTACTACTGTGCCTTTAAAAACTTCATTTTTTGGGGGTCCCATCCATTCAATAGGAGAAGTGGGTATTAAGGATAAATAATTACTCTCACCAACCCGCGAACATATCAAGATTTCTTCATTATAGATAAGCGAATTTTCTGTAGGTTTAGACCCATCGAGTGTATAATATATTTTTGCACCAGGGTCGGCACTTAAACTCAGATTGAATTGATTTTGATAAAAGCCACCAGCTTGAGAAAAATTAGGTGAATGCATTAAGTTTTGTGATAAACTATTAGCTTTTCCAGGCGTAGTAGAAGTGAGATAAAAATTCTTAAAGTTATCTGATCCATCAGGATATCTTCCATATGAAATATTATCTGATGTTCGTTTTGTTTTAATTAAATCAACAATTGTACTACCATCAGGTGCAACTAATATAATAGGCTCACCATCAGAGTTAATACTAAAGTTAGTATGTAGGTCATTATGAGAATCGGTTTTATTTTTACCTGATGCCCAAATAATTAAATAACCTTTTGCGGGTACAATGACTCTTTTTGGAAATTTCCATTTTATTAAATCATCAAAATGATCAGTTAAATAATAATTAGCTAAATTAATGTCTAGATTTGAATCATTATAAAGTTCAATCCAATCCGAATAATTTCCATTAGCATCAAGTAGTGTACTACCATTAGAAACCATTACTTCATTGATATATAATTGATTTGGATTTTCAAAATTTTCTTGTTCAAGAATAGATCCTATAAAGTATAAAATTAATATAATTAATAATACATTTACACTTAAAAATATAATTTTCAAATTAACCCCCATTTCCCCTAATAAGTAAATAAATTGACATAAAAATAATAATTAATTATATCACAAATTGTCGAAAGTTTGAACTAGAAATGGGAAATTTTGTAAAACTTACAAAAACTAAATAAAAGAAAGAAAAACTAATGACTTAAAAATATCAAATAATAATACTGTAGCAAAAATGGTCATATCAAAAAAATATGCTGAAATAGATATGGTTATTATTAAAACTACGAAGTTTTTTAGTTTGTTTAGTTGATTTGATTAAAGTAATAGTAAATAAAATTATAGCAATAGTTACTCTAATCGTATATAATTAGAATATAGGATTTTTTGTTTGATTAAATATCTCGATTTTTAATAGTGTGAAATTAATGTAAAAGTCACTTGAAATTTACGGATTTGCAACTTTTTATTTGAATGTGATTGTCATTAACTAGTTAGATAATATTCGAATGAATTTGCTTATAATATATTTTTATTAATCTAGTCCATACTAAATAATGAAATATAAGTAATACAATAAAATTTTGAAATAACAATTAAAGGAGAAAACATGCAATTTAAGGAATTAAATATTATGCCCACTATATTGAGGGCTTTAGAAAAAGAAAATTATATTGAACCAACACCAATACAAGAACAGGCAATCCCACCCATTTTAAACGGAAGTGATTTGCTAGGTTGTGCGCAAACAGGTACTGGAAAAACAGCTGCTTTCGCTATTCCAATTTTACAATTATTAAGTCAAGAGAAAGTAGACCCAACAACACAACGAAAGATACGTGCATTAATTTTGACACCTACTAGAGAACTTGCAGTTCAAATTTTTGAAAGTTTTCAAATATATGGTCAATTTACTAATTTACGTTACAGTGTGATATTCGGTGGAGTCCCACAAAATCCACAAGTACTCTCTCTTAAAAGGGGCGTAGACATAGTAGTGGCTACTCCAGGTAGACTTAATGACTTAATGAACCAAAGAGTAATCGATTTGAAATATGTTAAAATGTTTGTATTAGATGAATCAGATCGAATGCTGGATATGGGATTTATTAATGATGTTAAAAAAATTATTGCTAAAATCCCTCCCAAAAAACAAACTTTATTTTTCTCAGCAACAATGCCACCAGAAATAGCTAAATTAGCGAGTACAATTTTAGTTAATCCTGTTAAAGTAGCAATTACACCTATTTCTTCTACTGTTGATACTATTAAGCAACATTTATATTTGGTAGACAAAGATAATAAGATGAATTTGCTATTACAACTTCTACAGGATAAAAGTATTGAATCTGCTTTGGTGTTTACAAGAACAAAGCATGGTGCTGATAAAATCGTCCGTGAGTTAACAAAAGCAAAAATAAGTGCTCAAGCAATTCATGGTAATAAATCACAAAATAATCGACAAAATGCTCTTAATAGTTTTAAAAGTAAATTATTACGTGTGCTTGTAGCAACTGATATAGCAGCTAGAGGAATTGATATTGATGAACTTTCTCATGTTATCAATTATGATTTACCTAATGTACCTGAAACTTATGTACATCGTATAGGTAGAACAGGTCGAGCAGGACTTAGCGGGATCGCATTTTCATTTTGCGATTTTGATGAATTACCATTTTTAAAAGATATTGAAAAGTTAATTGGAAAACGTATTAATGAAGTAAAAGATCATCCATTTCCTATGTTAATTAAAACGGCAACACCAACAAAGGTTATTGTGCAAAAACGAAGACCATCACATGCTGGATTTGCTGAAAAATCAAGAAGTCAAAGACCTATAAACGAAAAAAGATAGTATTTAAATAAAAAATATCCCCAGTTCATTCATTTGAACTGGGGATATTTGATTATTATAAAATGATTAATACGCTAATATCTCATATCCATCATCTGTTATTAAAACCATGATTTCTTGTTGGGCAGAGAATTTACCATCCTCAGTATACACTGTCCAGTTATTTTCTTCATCAACAAAGATTTCATCTGTGCCTTGATTGATCATTGGTTCAATGGTGAATATCATTCCTGGAACCATTAACATTTCAGTACCACTTTTAGAAACAAAACTAACCCACGGCTCTTCATGAAAATGTATGCCAACTCCATGTCCACCTATATCTTGTACCACGGTATAGCCATTTTTTAAAGCGTGTTCATGAATAGCTTGTCCCATATCACCTAAGAATCCCCAAGGTTTCACTTGTTCTAATCCTTTCGCAATACTTTCTTTTACAACTTCTACTAATCTTTTATTCTCTTCACTTACATTTCCAATACAATACATCCGTGATGAATCTGAAAAATATCCTTTATAGATTGTAGAAACATCTACATTGATGATATCTCCATCTAGTAAATGTACTTTTTCAGACGGTATTCCATGACATACTTGATTATTTATTGATGTACAAACACTTTTAGGGAATCCTTCATAGTTTAACGTGGCTGGAATTCCACCTAGTTCGATTGTTTTTTGATAAACAAGTTGATCAATATCTTCTGTGGTCATACCCACTTTAAGATTTTGTTCGACATGGTCAAGTACAGCGATATTAACTTTTCCGCTTTCGCGAATTCCGTCAATTTGTTCAGGTGTTTTTATGATCTCTCTTGTAGGAACCTCATGTCCCTGTATTTTAAAACTAGTAATTTTATCATCAAAGCTAGCATGACAATTTTTATATTTTTTCTGACTTCCGCAATAGCACAAATCATTACGTCCAATTTTTTTTGACATTTATTTACTCCTTTTTTATATACTCAGTATTTGTTTATGATATTGAAGGGTGTACATCCATAAGTACTTAAAAACGCTCTAGTCATTCTTCATGAGTGAGAACCCACAATCTAACGCTATGTCTATGAATCTTATATTAGTCCTACATGTTTATGGAAATTATTAGAATAATAAAAAGAAAAATAACCAACATATTCTGACAACTACTCATGTAGGAGTGTTCATTATATTATTTTCAAACCAATTAACTATATTATTTATTGTTTGTTTTGAAAAACAAATCACTCCTAACTAGATTTTAACATTTTGTTTATTAATAATCTTGATTTAAGTTGTTATTTAAAGACAAACTTAACAACAAGTATAAGGGATATGACAAATACTACTTTTATATACTACCACATCATAAAAAAAAAATCTACCTAGCTAAAATGGGCAATAATAAAAGAGAAGGTAATATAATGTATATTGATGATTATAGCGATGTTTACTAATAATAATAATTATATATTCACTAAGTGAATTGTTACTATAAAAGGAAAAATAAATATTATAATCAATATTCGGACTTATTGGGTTGATAATTGTAGTATAATGGTTATTACTATTAGCTCTTAAACCATTCATTTTAAAATTTGCTAAATTAAGGTCATTAAAATTTTTTTCTACTTAAAGATATGATATAATAAGCATGTTTATTCAAATAAAAAGATCAATATGAATGAGGTAATGATATGAAAAATATAACTTTCCGTAAAAAAATGTTAAATTATTTTATTAAAACACTAAACGGAATGGCACTGGGTTTATTTGCCACTTTAATTATTGGTGTAATCATTGATCAAATCGGTAATTTATCAGGTTTAAGTTCCTTGAATGATTTAGGTACTATTTTAAAAAGCTATATGGGAGTAGGCATAGGAATAGGTGTAGCTTGGAGTTTAGGCTTAGTAGGGTTACCCCTTATTGCTGGAGCTATATCTGGTGGTATAGCGACAAAAATCAGTTTCGATCCAATGGTAGCTTACTTAACTTCAATCGTAGCAATTGAGGGGTTACGATTTATTTTACCTAAGAAAACGCCGTTAGATATAATTCTCATTCCATTAATTTCTTCGATTATCGCATTCGGTGTTGCTTTATTAATCGGTGAAGGGGTAACTAGTATGATGAATGCTATTGGAGTTTTCATCAATGAAGCAACGTTCTATCAACCATTCATCATGGGTTTAATAATCTCTGTTATAATGGGAATAGCTCTTACTGCACCTATTTCAAGTGCAGCCATCGCAATCTCAATCAATCTATCGGGAATTGCCGGTGGTGCAGCAGTAGTAGGATGTTCTGTTCAAATGCTTGGATTCGCTATTATGTCACGGAAAGATAATAATATCGGTGAAGTAATTTCTATTGGAATTGGAACATCGATGTTACAATTTAAAAATATATTAAGAAAACCTGTCATTTGGTTACCAACAATCATAGTATCTGCCATACTTGGTCCAATCTCTACATTAATTTTTAAAACTCAAACAACATCAATTGGTAGCGGTATGGGGACATCAGGATTAGTAGGTCAAATAGGTACACTAAATGCTATGGGATATTCTACTTATACATTTATAACAATCTTGATTTTACAATTTGCTTTGCCTCTAATTCTTGTTTACTTAGTAGATATTTTCTTTAGACACAAAAAGTGGATAATACCTGGTGATCTTTCATTAGATAATAAGCCAATAGAAACTAAAAAATAGGTAAAACAAAGTAATAAAGTAATTAAAATATTGTGTAATAAATAAGTGAATTATATTGGAGGGAAAATATGATTGAAGCTGTATTTATTGATAGAGATGGAACACTCGGTGGTAACGGGCATTTTATACATCCAAAGAATTTTGAACTTTATCCATTTTCTAAAACAGCACTAGAATTATTGAAAAATAATAGGATAAAAATCTATGCTTTTACTAATCAACATAGAATTTCAAAAGGTGAAGTATCTTTGAATGATTTCTTAGTAGAATTTGAATCATATGGTTTCGATAAATCATACATTTGTCCACACCCTATGGACAGTGATTGTAATTGTCGTAAACCAAGTCCAGGGCTTCTCATAAAAGCTGCAGAAGAAAATAATCTCAATCTTAAAAATTGTGCTGTAATTGGTGATGTTGGTTCAGACATGATTGCTGCAGACAAAGTAGGTTCTATAAAAATAATTGTTAAAACAGGTTGGGGAGAGGGTTCTTTAGGTCTATATCGCGATCAGTGGCAAGATGTTACTCCTGATTATATAGCAAATAATTTACTAGATGCTGTAAATTGGATATTATCATTTAATGAAATGAGAGCGTTGTAATTTAGATTATAACGCTCTATGTTTTTATTAGTTTCTTCTCTTAATTTATTAATAAAATTTACCAATTGATCGAATTTAATTATTAATTTTTTTATTTCTGCAGTTTCATATTTTTTATCAATAATTGTCTTATTATTTACAACAACAACAACTAACGATACTACTGGTAATTTTTTAATTGGTGATACATGTCTTTGATTTTGCGTTTTGGGCTATACATACCTTTTTTTTTATATTCTATACCTTTATAATATTAATAAATACGAATAAAGTTACCTTCATTATCAATGTTGATATCACCGTCTAATTTCTTAGTTTCTATCACTAGTGTAAAATCTCTACATAACTCTGATAATCTTTCTTAAATAGCCAACTTTTTTACTTTATTGATAAATCTTAATAAAAATGGTACTATATTGATAAATTAAAGTTTATTAGGGAGTTTATAATGGATAAAAATATTTATACAATTTTAAAACAATATTTTGGATATGATTTGTTTAGAAAAGGACAAGAAGAACTTATTAATCATATATTAGCAGGACATGATGTACTAGGAATATTACCAACAGGAGCAGGTAAATCACTATGTTACCAAATACCCGCACTTATATTTCCTGGAGTGACTATTGTAATATCACCACTTATTTCATTAATGAAAGATCAAGTAGATACACTTAATGAAATGGGAATTAAAGCAGCCTATTTAAATAGTTCTTTAAACAATAAAGATTTTAATGACATTGTCATCAAGGCAGCCGCAGGAGAATATAAAATGTTATATGTAGCTCCTGAGCGATTAGAGACCGAAACATTTATGGACCTAATTAATTCAATAAATGTATCTTTTATTGCTGTTGATGAAGCGCATTGTGTGTCACAATGGGGACATGATTTTAGACCTAGTTATACGAGAATAAGTAAAATCATTAATTCACTAAAAACTAGGCCGGTCTTAGCCGCTTTTACCGCTACTGCTACACCTATTGTTAAAGATGATATTATGAATCTTTTAAAACTAATAAATCCTTTTGTATTAACAACTGGTTTTGATCGTGCCAATTTATATTTTGAAGTTATTAAGCCTAAAAATAAATTGGATTCTCTAATAAACTATTTAAAAAAGCAAAAAGATAACTCGGGAATCATCTACTGCTCAACTCGGAAATCTGTTGAATCACTTTGTGAACATTTAACGATAAAAGGTTATAAAGTAACTAAATACCATGCAGGTTTATCTGAAGAAGAACGAACTCGTAATCAAGATGATTTTATCTATGATCGTAAATTAATCATGATTGCAACTAATGCTTTCGGAATGGGAATCGATAAATCAAATATTCGTTTTGTTATACATTACAATATGCCTAAAAATATGGAATCATATTATCAAGAGGCAGGTCGTGCCGGTCGAGATGGTGAAGATTCAGATTGTTTACTGATGTTTAGTGCTTCTGATATTATTACCAATAAGTTTCTAATTGAAAATAACGGAGACTCCGCAAGTAAAGAAAATGAGTATAAGAAACTAAATGAAATGGTTAGTTATTGTAATACTGATTCTTGTTTACGAAAATATATTTTAAGTTACTTTGGTGAAGAAAATGTTTCTGATGAATGTAATAAATGTAGCAATTGTAATAATGAAATAGAGAGCACTGATATTACTACTGATGTACAAAAGATTATGTCTTGTGTTAAACGCATGAATGAAAAATTTGGTACGAACTTAGTGGTAGATGTATTAGTTGGAGCTAATACTGAAAAAATCAGATCACAAAATTTTAATGAACTATCAACATATGGCCTAATGAAAGAATATCAAAAAGATTACATTAAAGAAATTATTTCTTTTTTGATTGCTGAAAATTATTTGAAGTTAAGTGGTAATCAATATCCAATATTAACATTAGAAGAAAAAGCATATTCAGTTTTAAAAGGTACTGAAAAAGTATTCATTAAAAGGTCAATTGAGAAAGAAAAGGTACAAACAACATTAAATAATAGTGATTTAGTCCTATTTGAAATATTGCGAAAGTTAAGAAAAGAATTATCTGAAGCACAAAATGTTCCACCTTTTGTGATATTCTCAGATGCATCGTTAAATGATATGTGTAAAAAATATCCTGTCACTAAAGAAGAATTTTTAGATATAATTGGTGTTGGTCAATTGAAATTCGAAAAATATGGGGATTTATTTATTGAACCTATTAGAAATTACGTAGAAGAACATCATATTGAAGTAGAAAAAGAAGAAATAAAAAAAGAACCTGAAAGATTAAAAAGAAATTCTACACCAACAAAATTAATGACTTATGAATTATATAAAAATGGCTATCAAATTGACGATATCGTAAAAATAAGAGGAATTTCAAAAATAACGATTGAAGAACATCTTTTAGAGTGTTTTAAAGATGGATTACCCTATGAAATAAGTATATCTGAAGAATCAGAAGAGAAAATCATTAACGTTTGTCATGAAATAGGAACAAAACTATTAAAACCAATTAAAGAAGCACTACCTGAAGAGATCACATACACTCAAATTAAATATGTGATCTATAAGCACAAATTATAAGATTTACTCATATATGGAATAGGTATTAAAAGTAATAAGCAAAAGGGCGTTATAAATTATAACGCCCTTTTGCTTATGGATCACTAAATATAATAAAAAAGAGAAGCATAAGCTTCTCTTTGGTAAATTAACGTCTGTTATTTTGTTGTTTTTTTGCTCTACGGCAATCATTACATCTAACTGGAACGTTTTCAAAACCTTTTTCTTTGTAAAATTCTTGTTCTCCTGTAGTGAAGACGAATTCTTTACCACAGTCTTTACATATTAAAGTTTTATCTGTCATAAATGGAACCTCCTTTTTATATAGGAACTGGATATGGTTGTTACAGTCCTTATAAAAGAAAGGTAATTATCAATCTCAGACCTAAATAGTATTGTTTACTTAATTAGTATATCATTAAATTATAAAAATGTATAGGCAAATTTACAAAATTTTCAAAAATAATGAAATAAACAATAAAAAAGCATCTAACTCGAATGAATTAACAGTAATTTTAATAGAATTTATAGTTGAAATCTGTTAGTCAAAAAAATGTTTTTTGGTATTAAACTAACAATTTATTAAAAACATTTATGTATAAGTATGGAAATAGTATATCCTTTAGTTTATAATTAAACTAAAGGATTTTTTATTCATATGAATGTACAAAATGATGTAAAAATGCATTCGTTTACTTTAAATACAACGAATAAAATAATTTCATGGGACTAATATTCGAATACCTTTTATCAATATTGAAATTTATATCCTAGGAATCTTTATACATTAAGCAGAAATAGTTGTGATTTGTTAGTAAATTATAAATAAAAGGGTGATATATATGCCAGAAAATCTTAATTATGCTTTATATTTTAATATTCTATTCTTATCTATTCTTGGGTTTGGGATGCTTTTTGGATTTGTTAAAGGATATAAAAAAGCTTCATATAATTTTGTAGTCATGCTTATTTTTTATGTTATTTTCTTTTTAACCCTGGATTTGGTTTCGAAATTCTTATGGGATATGCATATTCCAGGACTAGGCAATTTACTTGGACACTTTATTTCGGAATTATCAGGTGTATCAAGTTTACAAGATGTTGTAACAATTTATTCAGAAAAGTTTTTAGGAGATCATCTGGGCTCAACTTTATCGAATGAAGAGTTTCAGTTATTTATATCTGGATTTTCATTATTTATAGTAAAACTTATCTATACGATTATTTATTTTTCTGTTTTACAAACTATATATAAGTTTTTCGCATCTATTATCCGAATTATCTTTTTTAGAACAAAAAGGGAAAAAGAAAGACCTAAACGTCGTTTTTTAGGAGCTGGTGTTGGTTTACTAAGTGGTGCAATGAATGTATATGCTTTATTGATCATTATGGGTGGTTTGATGAGTATTTCTGAGAGTGCAACGAACTTAATACCGGATCAGGATGCTACTATGATGCCACTAGACGAATTGGTTACTGCTTATAATCAAAACATGATCGTAAGTGCTCTTGAAAATGATGATGTGACAAATATTCCTTTAAATCATAAAATTTTTGATTTTTCATACTCTTTTAAATACCATGATAAAAATATTTCTATTAGAAAAGAACTTAGGTTTGCTGAAGGAATCTATAATATATATGTACAATCTGATTTTAAAACAACAAAAAACTATAGCGATATTTCAGGCCAAGAGGTTAGAGAAACCTTTACGATCCTTTCAGAATCAGATTTGTTTCCAGCTGTTCTACCACTTGGAATTGAATTGGCATCAGATTATCTAGATGTTGAAATGACTATGACTATAGATGAACTATATGAGATTGATTGGGATAAAGAGGCTATGCAACTCGGTGAGATTGCTGCAGTGACTTTAGACCTACTAAATGCAGCTGGAATTGTTGGTGATAGTAGTGCCAACTATGAAACTGTAATTTTTGAAGGTGATGATCTTAGATCATTATTTGACTCTTTATCTGAATCAAATTTAGCTACACTTGCAGCATTTGTTGCAATTGAGCCAGTCTTAGAGGGCGCATCTGCCGATATTAAGGCTATAATTACCTTACCAGAAGGTATTGTTTTTGAGGATGAATTTAAGGCGATCGGACAATTTGCCGGAGCAGTTGCTGATACTGGTATAACTATAGGAGACTTTAAGTCTGGAGATCCAACACTCATCTTGACTACTTTATCGGAAGTTGATTTTACAGTTATTTATAATTCAAAGATCATTAGTAATGCTTTAATTAATGTTATATCAGGTAAAACAAATTATAATACATTTGATGTATTTAATGTTCCTGAAGATACTGTTTGGTATGACCTATATGATGATAATGGCAATTTAATTCAAAATGGAGAATTAAAAAATATATTATTCGCTGTAAATGAAATAGTTCAAGTCTCTGATAATATTAATTTCACAGAATTAAATTTAAATGTTATTGCTGATTTTTCAAATGAAACAATCAACATCATTTTTGAATCAAAAGTTATGGTTGCAACTGTCTCTAAACTAGTAACAGAAATGGATTTAGGAAACACACCTTTAGTCATCTCTGATTCAGTCTTTGATGAAAATAACTACATTATAAAAGAGGAATTAAAAGCACTCGCTAAATCAGCTCGAATGGTCTTTACAACACTAACTTGTGATGAAGGAACAACATGCGGTGATACTGGTTTTGATTTATCTAAAGCATTTGACCTAACAGAGGAAGAAATAGAGATCTTAATAGCTTCAGAAATTGTATCGGCTACCATTGGCGATTTAATCATTGAAAAAGGTGGCGATGTCCTCACCATTCCAAATAGTTCATTAATCACTATTTATGTAAAACAGGTTGAAAAGAATATCATATCAAAAGAAGAAGTAACGAATATGTTTAAAGCTTTATCGGTATTAGGTATTACGGATATCGACAATATGAATTTTGATGCTTCTATCATTAAAAATTTAGCCACACTTGAAGATAATACAGTATTAGATCAATTAAAGGCTGATAAAGTTTTTGATTCAAATATATTACACGCTACTCTATCGGATATGATTTTAGATACAACCAATAATACGATCCTCAAAGTGCCATATTTAAGCATAAATGAGGAAGCTATCCGTTACACAAAAGATGCGATCAATTATATTTCTATAGATGAGTTAAACGCAGTTATAAGTGCTTTATTAGTACTGGATATAAATGATTTTGCTGATGTAGAATCAATCAATTTAGATTTAATTATTAATAATAGTAACAGTTTACTTGCATCTTCTATTATTCATGCAACCTTATCTAATCAATTGTTTTCACTAGGAACCGATAAAGTTATCATTCCAACTGTAAATGATGAAGGTAATTGGATTAGACAACACGTTGGAGTAACTGAACAAGAAACAGTATACATAAATAAAACTGAATTGGACAAACTGTTTGATGCATTAGTCTTGATAGGAATGACTAATATAAATAGTTTCGATGG
>JARDZP010000116.1 GCA_029240795.1 Haloplasmataceae bacterium
TGTCATTGTTTAACTCATATAATGTATAAAGATCTATTAAATTGATTGTACTCATCTTTATTTTCTTTCCTAAATATCCTCCTGCTAGTGTGTTGTTGTCTAAAAATTCATTCATAATACTTTGATGTAATTTATTTCTACATTCTTTTTCATCCATTACTTTTATTCTCCTTCTGAGGTTTTATAATTATTAATCCAATTAATTAGTAATTCTCTCATTCTATGACTAGGTATGTATAACCATATTTCTTTTCCATCTCTAATAGCGGATCTCCATATGAACTGTAACATTTCACTAATAGCAAACGCATCCTGATCAATTTCAACCCCATTCTGTTCAAAAAAATTCTTTATGTAAGGATTAAAGTACTTGTTAACCAAGTACGCAACAGCAATTCTGTTTCTATATTCATTGGTAGCTCTCATGTTAGAAGATAAGAATCCTTTAGCATAACCTTTGCCAGAAATAAGAGATTGATAGTCTTTAAATGTCGTCCATAAATTTTCACTAGTTTTTGTTTTAGTGTAATTTTTAAAATAATTTGAAACTGTGTTCTTTAGTTGTTTCATATTTTTATTCTCTTTATTTCTTTTGTACCATCCTTTAGATAGAGATGTTTCCAAATCACCTATGCGATTCAATTTATCATTGTCACATATATGTATTAACTTCTTATAGTCTAATTTATCATATAAGACAACTTCACTGGTAAATTCATATGTATTAACAGAATTGCCTTTTACATACAAGTAATTGTATTCAACATCATAGTAGTCATAATAGTATTTCTGCGTTTGAGCCTCAAACATGTATGTGAGGATGTAGATATTATTAAATGCTTTAAACGTACTAATAGGGAATAACCACATGACTACAGATTCCCCGTATATAGCAAGACAATTTAAATCGCATAATCTTTTAAATTTTTCAAATTCTCCATGGTAATCAGTTGCATACCATTCTAATAAATGCTTGTCTTTAATTCTTGCATACTTTTCCAATATCGTTGTCAAATCATCTTTAGATATTTCAATTGTTTCAATGACATCTGCGACTTCATCCATAATTAAGGTATAATTATTTGTATATGCCAATTCAATTATTTCTTCATCGAATAAACTAAATAATGAATGAGTAGATACAATGTTATATCCCTGATTAAACAAATATTTAATTCCGTTTATTTTTGTACCAAAAGATTCTGGTTGTTTAAACTTTTTAACTGGGCAATTATCTATTACACGTTTTACCTCAGTTAAATAAGGAGTTATGTACAAAAATCTATTTTCATTGTTTGAATTGTTAATAAAGTTAATTGCAGCACTGGTATTATGAGTTACAATTAAATCATTGGTTAAGTATAAATGAGATATGCTATCTATTAAAATACATTGACATTCCTTTTCTCCAATATACTGAATATTTCTTATTGTTCTTAATGGATTTGTATTACCTTTTTTGAACTTTTCCATGTGTTTATCTGATGAAAATATTTTTATATTTTTTGGCATTTTTATAAATAGTCTATAACTAGGTAATCCAGTTTTTATAGTGTTTTTATAACTATATTTAGTTTGCCTGTTAGAAATTGTAGCAGTACCAGACAATGATTGAACTAAAAATTTAACTTGATTAGCTAAATCAAAAGAAGTTGTTGAAAATATGATTGTATTATTTAAAACTTCTCCATCCGTATCTATTAATCCACTTAGTAGACTTATTCTATCTTCTATGGTAGACTTTAAATATATATCAGGTATAAATTTTTCTTCTGACTTTTTACCAAGTAGATTTAACCTGTCTAATTCTAATTTAATTCTATTTAATCTTATCCCCTTTTCATTGTGTTGCTCATTTTTTTTGTTATCAACCAGGGTATATGTTATGTTATTATTTTTTAATTGGTTTAAAGAATATTCCTCTCCTAAAATTTCACTTATTTTTTTTAATATATCAATTTCAGGATTTGTAATGGAGATAGTTCCGTGTGAAGATTTATCTGCCATATTCCCATCACCTAATAACACTCCTAGTACATATGGATGAATATTCAATATATTTTCATTAAAATGTAATGGACTAGTAATTGGAATGTGGAATTGCCAATTTTTATCTCCGCGATTAGTTATTTTGTATAAATCTTGTTTCATAATATCTTTTAATGATTCGGTACGATAAACATCTTTTGATTTGTCTTGTGGTTTTTGATATGTCCACAAATGTTCATCACAGCACTCAGTTGAGGTGCGATCACTAAAGGTTATCCTATAAACTTTTTTTATACCTTGTGGATAAATACCTATTATATTATGTAATAAACCATCGTCTCCATATATTCTATCGTTTATCTTTAATTCTTTCATTTTTTTATAACCAGTTTCAGTATAAACCAAATTATCCATTGGTTGAGCCTTACCATTGCCCATAAGAGCATCTACTATATTTACTTTCATCAATCACATTCCTTATTTTTTATTTGATATATACGTTTCATATTATCTGTAATAACGATTAGAACGTTATTTTTTGAAAAAGTTCTAGTTATATTTTAAGAATCCTTAATTTTAGGCACTTTTTTGATTGTCAATATCTTAAATGAAAAAATAAAAAGTTCTAAAATATTTTTAAAAGCCTTATTTTACTAGGGTTTCAGACGTTACCTCTAATAAGAAGGGTATTATATAAGTTCTAAAATAAATAATAAATTATTCACTCGAAATGGCGGCTTTTTGCCATTGAGAGACACAAGCTGCGTATTTTGCAGCGCAGTGCGTAAAGTGGAACAGCTAAGAAATAAATCTTGGTCAAGATGTATCAATTTCTAACAGTAAATAGATGTGTTTTGTCTGAACCATATTACCTATACCTCCAAACTCTTCCGTATCATATTATTTATTAATTCGTTGTTTATTTGTGAAGTTTCTCTTTACACTTATATAATACCATAAAAGTTAACCATTGTCAATGACGTGTTTCATATTATTTATATTAAATTGATTCATTTTCTTTTTTGTCTTTGTCAGACGATAAGACTGTATTCCAAATCCAAGTCTGGTTTACAGATGTTTCTGATGAGTTTTAGATTCATATAATAATAAGGTAACGAATACTTCTGAATCTGGGATCTGGAATATTTCTTGAATCTGATCACATATTTGTAATCATATTTTTAGATGCAGCTATAAGGACAACTTCACTCGAGATTTTTATTGTAAAATAATTAGAATTTGATAGCTAAAACTGATTTTTGTGGTGTGGGTATAGTATTTACCATGTTAGCTATTACAATTGAAATTTGATGCATTTAACGTTATTTATCGCAAAGGATTACAGGTAATGAATATGAAAGTATAAGTTAATTTCATGACTCATGATTTATATTGATGTTGTCTCAACATTTTTAGCTGATTCCTTTATGATAATTCATTTTGTGGATTATTCTAAATTCATTGTTAAAAAATGCAGTTTATGGCTCTAAAATCGTTTATGCGTTATTACCCATAGAATTTACCGCATCTAATATAATAAATCAAATTTGAGCTGTTAAGTTATGTTTTTTATCGTAAATTAGGGTAAGAAGATGTGAGAGAAGATTGAATTGTGCTATGTGATTCAGTGATGGTGTTCTATTTTTTAATTGCTCATAAGAATGTAGGCCATGAGATCAATTTGATGTAATATATATCCCTACTTCGGTAGAGATGATAAATGGATAATATCAAACATAGTTCAAAGTATTGATTTTACTGATATTGCATGTTATTTTATGGTGGTAAGGAAGAGCGTTTACTTTGTATAAAATGATGATATTTTAGATGTTTTGTGGTAAGTTCGATAGAATGTAGTGTTTAATAGGGTTGTAGCGATTTTAATGGGTAAAAACTTAACTTTTTAGTCTAAAATGAAGGTGTTTAAAATGCTTAAAGTGGCTTAAATACTGGGTTTTACCGAACAGCTTACCGAACTATTTCGATGGCTAAAATGGCTATTAAGGTGTGAATGGAACAGATAGGGGATATTTCTCCGGTTGGATTGCTCTTGAAAATGTAAATATACCCCGTCATATGATAGAACGTGTGTTTATAATAATCCATAAAAGTATAGTATTATAGCCTATTTCAAGTATCAATTACACTTTATAAGATAATAAGGAACTGATAAGGAATTGGAATGATACGTCTATGTTTTTATGGCTGTAATGACAGGAAAGAAGAAATGATTAAATAATATATCACTGTGATATGTGACATATGTCATGTTCGGAATCTGCGTTGTTTTTACAACGGAATAAAAATTAAATAGTACCATATAGTACAATGCTAAATAAGACTAATCTACAATCCGTAACCTGATTAATGTCCTTCCTACTATCAATCCTGTATAGCTTCTAATCCTTCTTGTAACGCCATATAATCCATTTTAAGCCATTATACGATTTATCCAGTATTAGACTACCAAAATCAAATTATAACCTCTCTGATCAGATTTACCTATTCTATTATAATCTATATCATGTATGAATCCATACTAATAACCACTACATATAGTATATATTATCGATCCATTAATAGTATCACTTATCACCATTTCCAATAAAATCATTAAAAATCCTCATTTTAATACAAATAATATGAAACGGATATTGAAATTACACTTAACCTATGGTATAATAAGTTATAAGTTAAATAAAGTACATTGAATCTTGAATAGCGGTAGCCTTGCTTATACCTTGCCTATGGTTTGCGTATAGCATGGGTTCCCCATTCCCAATTATAAGGAGGTTTAGCCATGTTAGATATTAATTTATTTGAACTTTTAAGTACTATCAATGCCAATATTGTCATTAGAGTTATAGATACTGTTTCTGGTGATATAATCGAAGGTTGTACAGATTCCATATTTTCAACAATGGATTACGAATCTTTAGGACGGAACGTTTTAAGTATTAAATCAACATCAAGTTCCAAAATGATTATCGAGTTTTAATCCGTTTTAGCCGTTGCAAGGTGCATTAACACAAAGGTAGTCCAATTCTACCGACGGCATTCAGCTTTACAACTTCATACCAGATAACCCATTTATATGGACGTTTAGATTCTACCAAGTGCAATCAATCCATAGTGGCAGTAGTAAATGAGATACTACTTTATCAAAACTCATTCATGCGATATACTGCATTGCCTATAGGTGGAAATCCATTTAGGTTGTATCTGGTTAATATCAAGATATGTAAAACAGAATAGCATATACCACTTTAACGTTGACTTGTCCGTTATCAATGGTTAGTAAAAAATTAGTACTAAAATATGAAACAAATAGTATAACAGGCAATCCCACAATACACCAACTAACTAATAC
>JARDZP010000038.1 GCA_029240795.1 Haloplasmataceae bacterium
TTAGTGTATGTTTATTTTAATAAAAAAATGAAAGAAATAAAAATTATTTCCTTCGTTTATGTTAAGATCCTAAACTTATTTAATAAATAATAGATTTTCTTCCTTAACAACTTTGATGAAATTAACTTCTGGATCTTCAGTACCTTGAACTGATAACTTGGCAATTTTAAGCATTTTAACACAATTAACAATTTCTTGGGTAATAACTTCACCAGGACAAAATATTGGTATTCCTGGTGGATAAACTAGTAAAAATTCGGCACTTATTTCACCAACATTAATGTCAAGATTCATTGAAACTGTTTTTTTCATTTAATGACTCTATTGGTGATAGTAACTTACTGGGATATTGGGAACATCGATAATTTTTATTTTATTTTCTTTATTGAGTGCGATATTACCAACCTTTCCGTTTATAAAAAAGCTTGATTAAAATTGAAACTGAGTTAAATTATATGATAATTATATTGAAAAAGCAACTAATTTTATTATTCATAATATCAGAAATAATACTCTAAAATTTCATATGGAATGCTATTATTATAAAAGTTCTGATACTACTAAAGATATTAAAGTTAGGGTGTCACAAAGACACATGGAGTGGGTTTAAACTTTAGTAAGGGGATTTTTGGTATAACTAAGGAATCTTTAGCAGAACTATGTAATGACTGTGGAAGTATAATACGGTTATATGTAAAATTATAAAGACGATTAAATCTTTAATGCATATGCGACTATGTTTGTCATCATTATTAATCGCTACACATACATATTCCTTACTAATACACTTGTTTTAGCATCTCCAAACTGCGACTGTGAAGAAGTGATCAATATATTTTAAGTTTATATAAAAAAAGACGTTCATAATGAATCGTCCTTAAAATTTTTAAATTCTATAAAATTGTCCCAGTAACGAAAGGCGTTGTAAGTACTGGTTCCTCAACTGATTGTGATTGAAGTTCTGATATAACTAAATATATGATTGAGACTAGTGATAAAACACGACTTATGACTAAATTAATTGCTGCTTTTGTTTGAATTGGTTTTTTTCTACCATTTTGTTTTAGTATTGCGTCAAGTTCTATTTTAGATATACCTAATCCGATTAGATTTCCTATTCCAAGAAGAATAATCGCAAAAAATCCTAAATCTTCTACGGGAATATTAAATATAGGGTCCCTTAATTCTTCATTTGAATTTTTTTGAGAAACTATATTTTCAGTATAAACATTTATTAAGACTGCAGCTAGTCCTAAATAGGAGGCTATTTTTGATAATGTATCTAGATTGGTTTTATCACTATTACATATTCTTTTGTTGATTTCACTCAAGTCTAGCACAAACGCCCCCCCATTCAATCTTCATACAATATAGTATGAAAGAATAGGTAATTTGCTTATAAAATTAATGGGTCTGACGTTTATAAAAAATAGCGATTTAGTAAATTATTTTGTAAAATAAAGTTGACTTAATCGCGTAAAAAAGTAAAAGAGATTTACTCTTTTACTTTTGTTTTATCTAAAGAGATTTTTGAATATATTAGAATATGTATTATTGTTATTATATTCTCCATAGTACTTATTATTGTATTTATTATAATTATTTTGAGGTTTATTATAATATTGTTGATATGGATTATATTGATATGGATTATAACTTTGATTATAAGGATTTCGACGATGATTGATATAGTTCATAACTGTACTCGCATCAATCCCAAATGTTCTTTTAATGGTTCCATATGTCGTTAGAACTGAGTTAATTGTACCTATATTTTTTAAACCAAAAGTTATGAGTTGTTGCATACTACCACCTATTCTTTTTTATATATTAATTTATGCTACAAAATAATAAATGAAAGGGCATCTATAATAATTAATAAATAATTAAAGTATGTTGTTAATTATGTCAAAATTTGCTATAATTTGAATATAATTGATAAATGTATTAGTGGGGGACATATATGAATATAAACAATGGCATTATAAATTATGCTTTACTTTTTTTAATTTGTATCCTATTAATCATTTTTAATAAAATGATTAATAAATTTTTTAAATTTAATTTCAACAAAAAAAATAACTTGAGCAAATTACTCTCAAGTTTTTTTAGCTTAGTGATTTGTGTATATTTTATTTTTACAATCGATAGTTTACTCAGTTTATATGTACAATTAGTTAACTTTAATCAGGAAATTATATTAAAATTAATCATGATCATTGCATTCATCTTTGTTTATTTTATTTTATATTTAATCATTAAACGCTTTATGTTTAACACAATCAAATTAACCGGTGCGAATAATTATTTAAGTAAACCAAATCACCTCACTAAGATTATAGTGGTTATCATCACTTTTTCAAAATCAATGTTATGGATCGTTTACTTATCCTCTATCGTATCACTTTTATTCGTTAATGTATATTTTAATGGCTATACTAAACCCTTTGTTAATACAAATCTAGTAAATAGTCAATATAATCAATTGTTAGAAGATTTAGATAAAATTGATCATGCAAATTTAAAAATAAGTTCATTTACCAATCTGTTTAATAAAGATGAGTTATACACACATATTAAAGAATTTAGTGAAATAGTTCACTCTATCGATCAATTAGAAGAATCGTTTATGGATGATGTATTTTCGGACTTATCTAAAGAAAGACAAAGTAAAATTGAAGATTTATACTCCAAGAAATTTGGTCAATCTTTAGATGATGAATATTTAGGTGTATTTAGTATCTTAAGTGAAGATGAATACTATAAAGATGTTTTTAATATTCCGACTGGTTTTGTTTCTAAAATACCACTAATCAGTAACATTGTTTATAAAAATGATTTACATTTAACTTATTATACTTTTATCGAAGAAAATCAAGATTTAATCGAATATATAAATGATGAAAGAACGTTATTTACTGATATAGATTTGAATTTTCAAGAAATTATTGTCAGTTTAAGCGATTATGAAGATGAACTCATAAAAATAAAAGATAAAAAGAATTTAGTTATCATAGATGATGTATTTACCTCAATCGATAAATATTATACGATCAGTAACTGGATTATTGATGTCATTGAAGAGACCGATGATACTTATTTTATTGGTGAAATAGAGCCTTATCAAATTATTGATCAAGAAGTCAATGACTTTTTAAGCGATAGGGAACATTTAGACCAAGTGATAAAACATTTTAACCAAGATTATAAAAAAAATAAATTTAACAATAAAAAACTCCTTGCTGATGCTTACGAATTTACAAATATTTATTTAAATGAGTATCAAGAAATGAGTTTAAAAATTGAACAAAATATCGATCCAAAGTTTAGATTAGGTGCAGCTTATTTTGTAAATGAAATTGAAGTTGATGAGTTTACATTAAATGGTGAGACCCTACAAATACTTCTAAGTTATTTAAATCAAGGTTGTGACGATACATGTAATTATGAACAAACTTATCAGTATCTTGATATTTTTATATATGGTTATTTATATGATTTTGAATATAAAGAACTTAGTGATGCGAAATTAGATGCAATCTTAAAATCAATTGATGATTTTGGAAATAAAGGTGCGATTATTTCAGAATTAAAAGAATTTAATGATCAATTAATAGTTGAAAATGATGAACCATCTTACATCGAGTATAATTATCATAACGGAAATATAAGTTATCAAATTTTAAAGTTACTTTATATCTATGAAGAATATACAACAGAAGATTTCCATACGGAAATTAAAGCTTTGTTGAAGTAGGTGATAGAATGAGAGATTATGAAAAATTAGTATTGTTTTTAGAGATGCAAAATGTTGATGTATCACCTTTTCTTAAGTTAAAGAAAAATGAGTTAGCGATAAAAGGTGATTTTCAAATCTTTAAAAAGACTAGTTTCAAAGAAGTTGTTAGTGAAAAACAAATTAATTCCGAAATATATAAAAATAATACCTTCTTCATGTCGCTTGGTAGGACCAAGTATTCTAAAAAATTGAGTGATATGATGATTATAAATCATAAGAATGGTGAACTCGTTTCAATTAAAGAAGTTTATGACGATGAGTCATTAACAGAGCAAGAGAAACATGAAGTTGTTTATAAAGGGATTGAGCGAGCTAACAATGAATATAAACGTTTTATTTCTTATCTTACTATTAATAATCAAACTGTTTTAAAAGATTGCAATAAGCTTATTGAAGACAATAAAAAAGATAATAAACGTAATCGATTAGTTAAAAAAAATATCATCTTTTTCTATTTTCTTGCTGTAATACTCATTACAAGCGATATTCTGTTACTACAAAATAGTTATTTAAAGGAAAATCGATTCTTTGTTACGATGTATAATTCATTTTTAATATTACTTATGGTTATTCCGTTATTAAAGAAAATTTACTTAAAATATTTTAGTAATCGAATCTCAATAAATAATCAAAGAATCATTAAATTCTTTTCTAAATGTGATGTATTGTTAAACATCAATGATAAAAACTTTTCACGATTAGAAAAAGATTTATATCGTTTTAGTATTGATACAAGTAAAGATAAGTCTATTACTTACTTACAAAAATCGAATAAAGTTTTGAAAAATTTAAATCGCAAAGTAGAGTTTATTTTTAAATTAAACAGTATTAATGTAGGTGATAAAATAATTGAAATAACTTTAAAAGTAATTAATTTATTACCTATCATTGGTCTATTATTGCTTTTAATTTTTGCATTAATATAAGGATGTGATTTTATGGATAATGAAAATAAAAACAATGAAAATAAATTTGACAATTTTGATTTTAATAAAGTTATTAGGAAACCACAACCAGTAGTAAATAAGCCTAGTGTAGTAGTTGAAGCGAAAAAAGTAATAGAGATTGAAAAACCAGTTAAGAAAATAACTACATCCTATAAATACGGAAAAGTAGAATTTAAAAATCTTAATGATTTACATAGATACTTATTAATTAATTATTATAAAATCGGTAAAATTGCGACTCAATTATTGAATGATTTAAAGTTTCGAAAATGGTTACAAGTAACTGCGAATGATGTAGAAAGTTATAATGAGTGGTTGAATAAAATATTGTAAGGGAGGGGTTACAGTGGCAATTATTTCTATAAGGAATTTAGTTAAGTCATATGGTAAAGGTGAAAGCAAGAAATATATTTTTAATGGTTTAAATTTAGATATTGAAAGTAATTCCTTTGTATCGATATTAGGACGAAGTGGTTCTGGAAAAACGACTTTATTAAATGCGATCAGTACTTTAGATAATTTTGACTCAGGTAAAATTATTATTGATGGTTTTAATATAAGTAAATTACCTACTAAAACACTAAATCGCCTTCGTAATCGTTACGTGGGATTTGTTTTTCAAGATTTTAATTTAATAGAAGATTTATCAATTTTAGATAATGTAGCGTTACCGCTCATTATTAATAATCATAGTAATAAAGTAGCTCGAAAATTAGCAGCAAATGCATTAACCAAAGTGGGATTAAACCAATTTTTGAAATTAAAACCACAAGAATTATCGGGTGGGCAAAAACAAAGAGTAGCTGTCGCAAGAGCGATTGTAAATGAACAAAAAATAATTCTTTGTGATGAACCAACAGGGGCTTTAGATGATTATACTTCTATGCAAATCTTAAAATTACTTAAAGAGTTAGCTGAAGAACGAACGATTATTATGGTAACCCATGATGAAGAATATGCGAAGAAGTTTTCTGACCGCATTATTGTTTTAAGTGATGGTGATATCATTTATGATTCAGATGAGGAAAAAACAATCACGAATGATTTAGAAGACAATACCAATGTTAAACTGAAGAAGAATCATTTTAATTTTAAAAATGTCTTTGTCCTTGCCAATACGAGTTTTAGTTTTCATAATAAATATTTAAAAAGAGCGATGAATCGTATTATCAATTCAACGATAATCTTTTTGTTAGCATCATTTATCGCTAATTTGGTATTTAAGTACCTTGCGCCACTTTTTATTAACATTTCCTATACTCCCATATTTAGAGCGCTCTTCTCAAATGATGAAACGCCGAATCAAATAATCTTTGGGATTATTTATCTGATGTTAGTCATCAGTTTTATTTCTTTTATTTTCATTTTTAACATGGTTATTAATGGTCGGAAAAGAGAAACGGCGATTTTAAAGGCCTTTGGTGCTGATAAATCATTAATTATAAAATTATATGTGATTAATACTTTATCCTATACACTTAATATCTTAAAAAAATTAGTAATACGCCTATTCATAATCTTAGTCCTTATCAATAGCATGAGTAGTTTTAAACTCATTTTATTAGCTGATTATACGACATTTATAAGTAATATTTTTACAGCTGCGATTAACATTTTGAAAGGCGCATTTAGCGAAAACCCAGCTATAGTAACGGTTAATTTCTTGTATTTTATATTAACTTTTATTGGGATTGTCGCATTCTTATGTCTTGAAGTGTTAGTTTCTGCAATTTTCATGAGTAGAGAGAATACCATTCGTGTATTAGCGAGGGAATAATATGATAAATATCAAGAACTTGACTAAAGTATATGAAACAGTAAATTATAATGTCGTAGCATTATCTAATTTAAATTTTTCCTTTGTGAGAGGAGAAGTTGTAGTTATTCTAGGTCGTAGTGGTTCAGGAAAGACAACTTTTCTAAATGTACTAGGGGGCTTTGATAATACCTATTCAGGCAGTTACTTTTTAGATAATAATGAATTTAAAACAATGACTGAAGCTCAAATTGATGCAGTTAGAAGTAAAAGAATTGGATTCGTTTTTCAACATCAAGTGTTATTTAATAATTTGTCGGTAGTTGAGAATGTTGAAATCGCCTTAAATGTGCTTGGTGTCACTAACGAGAAGAAGAAAAGATTAAATGCGATGAAAGCTTTAACCTTAGTTGGTTTACGTCGTCATGCTTATAAAAAACCTTGGCAACTATCAGGGGGAGAAAAACAACGTGTAGCGATTGCTCGAGCCTTAATTAAAGACCCTGATGTCATTATATGTGATGAACCCACTGCAGCATTAGATAGTTTAACAAGTAAAGAAATATTAGATTTACTAGCTGCTGTTTGTAAAAACAAATTATTAATTATCGCAACACACAACAAATCAATTGTAAAAAATTATGGTACGCGGATTATTGAATTACGAAGTGGTTATGTTGTAAGAGATGAATTAGTTAAAGAAGATAAATCAAATATTAAAGTTGATGAATTAGATAAATTAGTTGATCAAGACTTATACCAAGAGGTTGAAGAAATAGTTAAGACCAATGAAGAAATTTTGGTTGAAGCTGAAAAAAATTCGCAAATATTAAGGGATTTACAATTAGATTTAAAGAACTTTTCGCAAAGAAATGAAGAAGTATTTTATATCGATTCAAAAGAAAAAGAAAAAGTTGTACAGAAACGTCGTGAAAAATTTGCTTCAGATGAAAGCTTTGATTCATTTGATCGAGTCATTGAAACAATATCAAATGAAAAAAAATACGCATTTACTTCGTTTATTCATAAAAAGCGGTCTTATTTATTTTTATTATTCTTTTTGTTTGGTTTTATTTTAACTATGATTGTTGGTTTTAATTCTATTAATGAAGTATTTGTTAAAGGTGATAATACTGAACATATCAACTACACCAATTTTAAAAATAATCAATTTATTCAATTAAATGATTTTAAACAGATTAGTATGGAACTAGAATATGATACTGCTTCTGATATATTTAAGGAAAATCATAATTTGGATCGAATTAACCAAACCTCTTATGATGTTATATTAAATGATACATCATTTAAATTTAAATATAGTTACGATACATATCATTATCTTCAAGACTATTTAAATACCAATGAATATAATAATAGTTATGCGATTTATTATGATCAAGAGAATGTTATGTTTGGAACGGTCAATGATGAAATTCTTTTTGATAACTTAAAGATTAAATACGAGCCCTATAAGCTAACAAATAGATTAACAATTAATAAAGTTATAGACAAAGATCTAACAATGGGGATAAATTATTTATATATTGAAAATAACGAATTAATAACTGATTATTTAATTAAAGATAGTGAAATTCCAATGAATGATGAAGAAGTAATCATCAGTGTTGAAACATTAATGAAATTAGAAATTATAGGTGATATTAATTCCAATAATGTCAGTGACCTATATGAACAATTTAAAGCAATAGATGAAAGTAAAAAATATATTGATATAAGCCAACCTAAAATCGTTATCAATGATGGGGTAGCTGTTGAAGAATATGTTAGCCATCAGTTTAAAATCGTTGGTCTATATAACGCAGGTGATGATTTAGCATCATTTTATCGCTATACAGATAATCCAACCTTTATCTTTTCTAAAAAAGCAAGTGATAAATTAAATATCGATATCCCAAAAGATGTAGAAATGAAATTAATTCCTAATTATATGGAAGTTGATAAAAAAGTATATCAAAGCTTAGAACTTGATTCAGTTTTACAAGATTATCAAAGGGATTACTTAAATAAAGAATATGAATTCATTTTTGATGAGTTTAAAACAATTACGGATTATTATCAAGATGCGATGATTGAAATAAAAAATCAAATAAATAATGTAAGTTCATTAAATAATCCATCATATATCAGTTTTTTAAATACATCCGTACCCTATGTTCCTAATGTAAAATACGGAAGTTTAATTAGGGATTATACAGATACTTATTTAGAAAGCTTTAGTGAAGATGAAATCAAAGCGTTTTGTCAACTAGCTAATTGTACGATTAATAATTATAAAAGTAGTGCTCAAAATTATATAAATCAAAAAAATACATCTAACTTTGTTTTTAATAATTTTATCAATAGCTTAGGCAATCCAAATTCGTTATCAAATGAATACACAATTAATACCTATTTAATTACTCAATACTTTAGAAAATTAAATAATAGTTATTTTTATTATGATGACGGAGTCGATCAAAACTTAATTTATGAAACATCTGTTAGTTTAGGCGCATATAAAAAACTAGAATATGATTTAAATAATTTTCTTACTAATTTTGATTATCAAGGCATTAGAGTAAAGAATAGTGAACCCATTGTTTCGTTTGTGGTATCAAGCTTTGGTAACAATTTTGTTAATCCAAATGCATTAATGACCTCTATGACAACAGTATCATCAACCATTATTATTATTTTCATTATGTATTTAATGTCATATGTAATTGCGAATCTATTCGGTAGTATATATCAATTGTTTTTTATAAATCGTAGACGAGAATTTGGTAGTTTAAGAATATTAGGTGCTAAATTTGAAGATATAAAAGGCATTATTAATTTAGAAAATAAGTATCTACTTAGATTTTGTTACGGACTAATTTTGTCTCTTTTGTTAATATTTGAATTCTTAAGTTTAATTACAAGCAATTCAAATTTGTTTATGATTTACTTATATGATAGTGCAAGTCGCAGTTTTACAAGTTTTAGTTTTCTTAATCTATTTAAATTAAATATTTATACGATAATCAATGTCCTAATATTAATGAAAATTGTCTTCAAAAAACAATTAATTCATGATAATATCAATGCAAAAATAAAAGATACAAATACATTACAATCAATTACAGATTGGGACGGTGAATAAGATGATTGAAATTAAAGGTCTCAATAAAATATATTACACAAAAGATTTAGAATTTGGTGCACTTAGAAATATTAATTTAAAGATTAAAGATGGTGAGTTTGTTGCTGTTTTAGGTGAAAGTGGTAGTGGAAAGTCAACTTTACTTAACATGATCAGTGGAATAGATGAGTATACTGAGGGAGAAATAATCATCGATGGTGTTAATACCAAGAGATTTAACGATACAAAATGGCGTGAATTTCGTAATAAAAATATCGGTTTTATTTTTCAAAGGTACAATTTAATTGAACATCTAACAGCGTATGATAATATCGTTTTACCCCTTTTATTTGGTGGTGAAAAAAAGTCTGTATATGATAAATTAGCGAAAGAAATGTTACAAAAAATTGGTTTAATTAATCATATTAACACTCCTGCTAGTAAATTATCAGGTGGTGAAAAACAACGGATAGCGATAGCCCGCAGTATTTTAATGAATCCTCATATTCTTTTATGTGATGAACCAACAGGAGCACTTGATAGTGCTTCTGCCGAAATCATTATGAAGATGATTAGACAATTTGCAGAGAATCGGATTGTTATACTTGTAACGCATGATGAAAAAATTGCTAATGATTATGCCGACCGGATTATTAGAATTCATGATGGACAAATCATTGATAATATTTATGTAAATAAAGCTCCTGATGAAGATGATTTGGACGAAATTAAAGTTAGAAAAAAACATGGAGTTTCAAATTATAAAAAAGTAAATGGCGGTTTTGTAAAATTTATTGCAAATGCTAACTTCAAACAAAACATCGGGATAAATTTTAAAATTGTTTTATCTTTTGTGATTGGTCTAACTATTTTATTTGTGATTAATTTGATTTTGAGAAATCTTATTATTCATAACCAGTTAATGTTTGAACGTAATAATGATTATCAAAAATACAGTGTTGTAGAATATCAGAATGATACAATTGAAAAGTTAAAAGCAAATGATTTAATCAGTGAAGTAGGAATGGAAAATAGTTACTTAGTTGAATATTCCTATTTAAAATACAATGATAGTAAATTACAATCTCAATTTATTGAATCAGCAAACAAGGTCCATAATCCTGTATTAAAAACATTGCCTCAAAACTTTGATAATTTTTATTTAAAAGATTATTTACTTGAAGTAAATGATCAACATGATGATATTTTAAATGGTGTTTTTGTAACGAATGAATTTATTTATAACCACTATTTAAATATTAGCCTGATTAAAAATAAAGAAATAAAAATAAAAGATACTTTAAAACAATATCCGTTAGAATCATTTATTGATAAAACGATTATGATATGTGGTTATAACGATCCTCATTCAAATTTACCTTGTTATGAAACACAAATTGTTGGAATCATCGATTCTAATTACAATGGAGTCAATTATTCAGATCAGATCTATATGAGTCAAGCAGGCTTTACTGATTACTTAGAGTATTTAAAAACTAAGCTCAGCATCACCAATATTGATCGATTATATCAAAGTAAAATGTACTTTTACTTAAAAGATTTTCAAAATAGTACGTTTGATAGCAATGAATTAGAAGATAGTTTATTGATTAATATTGAAAATGACAAAATAAAAACTTACGAACAAGTACAAAGTTTAGAAGTCATCGGAAATTACATTATTTTTGCGATTATTATTACGCTATTTATCATCTTCAGTACGGTTGTCATTAATATAATAAGTTTTAATATATCAGCTCGAACTAAAGATATCGGCGTTTATACGGCGATTGGTGTGAGTCGAATTAGTATCAGAAGAATATTTATTAAAGAAACGATTAAGGTTGTTGAAATATTAATCATAATTCTTTCATTCATATATGTTCTATTATCAATCATTTTTAGTTCAATTTATGGAAGCATTATTGCTTATAATTCTAACTTATATCGTGAATTAGGTAGAATAAATAATATAAATTATCAAATTGATGCTTTTGTCATCATCGTTATATTTACAACGATATTATATTTAATGAGTGTATATATACCTGCATATAAAGTTTCGATGAAAAAAGCAATTGATACTTTAACGTGGTAAGGGGGGAATCGGTATGTCTCGCGGAGATGTCATTTTACGACTAGTAGAATTATCAAAAACTTATACTGGAAAAACAAATGTGCATGCATTAAAAAATATCTCAACATCTTTTAAGCGTGGAGAATTTGTCGCTGTTGTTGGACGTTCTGGTTCCGGAAAGTCTACGCTAATCAATATTTTAGGTGGATTAGACCGACCTACTACGGGTGATTATTACTGTGAAGGTAACAATGTATCACGTTTAAATGAAGGACATTGGGATGCTTTAAGAAATAAGAAAATTGGCTTTATCTTCCAAAACTACTTTTTAATTGAATATTTAACAATATATCAAAACGTTGAAGTTGCTTTACAATTTCAAAATGTACCAAAAGCGATGAAAGATGCCAAAATTAAGGCAATCATCGAAAAAGTAGGTTTAATTGATCATATTAATAAATATCCTTCACAACTTTCAGGTGGACAAAGACAAAGGGTGGCAATTGCTCGTGCCTTAGTTAAGGATCCTGATATTATTTTAGCTGATGAACCCACTGGTGCACTAGATTGGCGTACTGCTGATGAAGTCATTAAATTATTAAAAGGTGAATCAGAAGATCGTTTAGTTGTTATGGTAACACATGATAGGAAGATTGCTAATAAATATGCAAATCGGATTATTGAAATTGATAATGGCGTATTTAAACACGATTTAGTTAAAGAAGAGATTGAACAAACGTATCAAAATGTTTTCCGTAAAATTCAAGCCGTAACATTAAAGAAAAAAGATAAGTTCATCATGACCTTTAACAAAATAAGAGCCAATTTAGTAAGAAACTTTTTCATTTCCTTATCACTAGCTCTTGCTTTTAGTTTTTCTATCATATTCAATGGTTTAGATCGAGGAGTCAGAACTTCTTACAATAACTATTATGATACGCTAGATGTAACATATTCAAATGCTTTTAGCGTGACCACTAATAGCGGTAAAGTTATTGATCGAGATTTTATTAATTCAAATAATCGGATAAATAGCACGCTTACTAATAATAAAATCGATATTATCTTAGGTTACTCAAAAGATGTAGCAATTTTTGAAGAAATGGCTACAAGGGTCATTAATGAAAATAAGTACACTGATATAGTAAGTGAAGGTAAGCTTCGTTTAATAGATGATAATTTTAATCAATATGAACACGAGAAATTATTTATAAGTAATTCTAAATATCCAAGCAATAATAGAACAATCATGGTTACATCTAAATTTGTTAGATCGTATTTTGATTTAGAAGCAACTGATAATTTAGCAAGTTATGTGGGTAAACCATTTGAACTGTCAAATTATGAATTTGAAATAAAAGATGAATTGAAAAACATTGTGTTGAATCTTCATAAAATTACAGAAACAGAATCTGGCAGTATTGAATATGAAGGTACTGGGAATCCGCTTATTTATTCTGAACTCAATGTACCACAATATTGTTATTATCAAGAAACATTAGATGATTATTATTATAATAAGTGTGAGCAGGTATTTACTAATCATAATATATTTGCTGAATATAGTGAATATAGTGAATATATGGATAATTTTAGAAGTATTGTTAATTTAATTGATCCAAACTACTTTGATTTACTAGAACGATCAAATGGGATATATCATTTTGATGATTTGAATGACATTAATCAAGTTTATAATATAATTTATAGTAATCAAGAAATTAAACCAGAAGCATTTGTATCTGCAAGTGAAAAAGTAAAATTTACCATTTCTGGAATAATTGATAATGAAGAAGAAACTATTATGTATATGACTCAGGAAAATCACAATGATTTATTCAATACTCCAAATAAAAATATAAGTTTAGTAAACGGTTACTATACAATAAGTAGCAAAGACAAAGATGTTTTTCTTTTCGATAAACTGATTAGTTATGGTGATAAAAATATCGCATTGGTTTCAAATGATATCGTTGAAAGTGGAACTTGTGAAGTTGAAGTCATAAGTGATTACAAAACAAAAGATAATTCAATTTTTCAGGATATCTTTTATTATCAAAATTACTTGACCTGTGGAGCTGAAAATGCTGCTTCATCTTATCTCAATATGTTAAATATTTTGTTTTCTACCTTCTTCAATCTTTTAATGGTGGCATCCATTATTTTCTATTCGATGTTAATTAAAGTCATCTTTAAAGCTAGAATCAATGAAATTGGTGTCTTCCGTTCTGTAGGATCTACGATTAAGGATATTAAGAGGTTATTCTTCTATGAAGTTTTATTTATTTTTGTGAATGCAATCATACTTAGTGTTGCAATCATTCTATTATTAAATCAATTTGCTGGTACGTTATTTTCTAGCTTATTGAATATAGAATCAAACGTGGTTAGTATTGCGAATATCAATTTCTTGTTAACTAATGCTACTATAGTTGATATTTCGTTTGTTAACTTAATGGTCCAAGTGGTTATTGTTGGTTCGATTATTTTATACTACAGTAATCGTAGTATTTCTAAAATCGTCAATACAAATCCAATTGATATTTTAAGGGAGGTAGTATAATGTTACGTAAATCGTTTTATTTTATTTTACTTTTTTTAGCGGTTATTCTGTTATCTTCCTGTGAATCAAAAGGTACGAATGAGTTTTTACCTGATAATTGTAAAACTTATAATGAATTTGTTAATTTAGCGAGTAAAGAATTTTATGATGCTTTAAAAGCTAATGAACTTGATATTACAAAAAGAAATTATTTAGATATTGTAGCGAACACAAAAAGTTTAGTTATTAATACGAGTGAAGTGACTGATGATTTTAGTTTATCAGGAATTGAATGTTTTCAATATTTAAATAAGCTTGAACTAAATGGCATGGCAATCAATGATATTACACCATTATACAATCTATCGAGAGTAGAAGAAGTCATTATAAAAGATACGCGTGTAAATTCACTTGATAGTTTAACTAATATGGTGAAAATTACTGCGTTGACAGTTAATAATACAAAAACCTTACAAAATTTAGATGGTATAGAAACTTTAACTAGATTAGAGAAGGTTAACTTATCAAGTAATGCCTTAACAGATATAACGAAAATATCAGGATTACCGAATGTTAAAGAGTTAACGCTTAATAATAATGCGTTAACTTCAATTGATATATTAGAAACATTACCGAAATTAACAACTTTAGATGTTTCTTTTAATCGAATTAATTTTAATGATAAAACAACTTTTAATGGGTTTACACAGTTACAAACATTAAATATTAGAGATAATCAAATCTGCAATACTGAGGCTTTAGGGTCATTAGTCAGTTTAGTCACATTAGATATTTCGGCTAATAATTTAAACAACTATTTGCAAGTATCGGAATGTAACAAAACAGAAGCCGATTTTACTTTCTTAAGTAACATGGAAAACCTAAACATTTTAATAGCTGAAAGTAATAACTTAACATCGGTCGCAACACTTATAGATGTTGATACTAATAATTTAACTCATTTGAGTTTAAAGCTTAATCAAATTGATTCAATCAATCCAATTGTACAAAATCCTTCATTAACTAATAAACTTACAAACTTGTATTTAAGTGATAATAAATTAACGAGTGTAGCAAACATTCATGCATTAAGCAATTTGGAATACTTGGATTTAAATCAAAATGAAATTGTTGATATTACTGACGTGTTTGAACTAGCAAACTTAACCGAATTATATTTATCACATAATTTGGTGACCGTTATTCCTAGTTTAGTTGGTAAATTAACTCAATTAACTAACATAGATTTGTCATATAATGAATTGACTACTATATCTGGATTCAAAGATAATAATAGTTTAACTGATGTTGATTTAAGTTTTAATCATATTACTGACATTGTTGATTCATTTAGTAATATGAGTGCTTTAGTTGAAGTGAATTTAGTAAGTGATATTACTAGTATAAATTTAATTTCTAAAATAGAAAATTCATTTATTAGTCTTCCTAAATTAAGTTTTACGAGTGATAATAACCTTAAATTACCGTTTTACACAAGTAATCTTAATATGATCAATTCATTTAAAGAATTACCACAATTCGTAAAAGCTGATTTATCGAATATTTTGATAACTAATATTGATGAGTTTTCATTAGTCCTTCCAAACGTCACAGAAGTTAATGTAAGTGATAATAATATTACTCATATAAAATGGACGAATAATTTACCTAAATTAACTACATTAACAGCTGATAATAATAAAATCAATTTAATCGATTTTGTACCCACTCATTTTGATTTATTGACTGATGTCTCACTAACAAATAATGATATCGTTGATACAACCGCCTTAGGTTATTTAACGAATATTGAAAATCTTCATTTGGCAGGTAATCATATTATTACAACTTCATTTTTATCTAGTAATGCGAAATTAAAAATCTTAAATTTAAATGAAAACGACATTACAGATACATCTGGCATAAAGGATTTAGTCATTTTAAAAGAGCTTTATCTGAATGATAATGAGATTTCTACATTAAATGGATTAACAAATATACCATTACTAACAACTTTCGAGTTTATGAATAACTCAATCACTAAAATTGATGGTTTAAGTAATATTGGAATTGAAAATATTGATTTATCCTTCTTATATTTAACGGAAATTTCCGCAAATAGTTTTAAAGCAAATAAATTTAAAGCACTTATCTTTCAAGATGATAATTTATTAAATATTGAATTTGCTAAAAATCTTACTTATTTAGAGGATTTATATTTAAATAACGTTTCAACAACAAATGAATTAGATATAACACCAATAAGTGATTTAACTAATCTGAAAGTATTAATTTTGGATAGTAATAATATAAGTAATATCGACGCACTGAAAGATTTAAATAAACTAGAATTTCTTTCTTTAAAAAACAATCAAATAACAACAAATGCACTTTCAACAGATCCATCAAAATATATTATTGATAATTTTAATAACTTGACGGATCTATATCTAGAGGAAAATAATATCAATGAATTAAATGGTTTAAATTACTTAACAGACTTAATTACGTTTAGTATAGATGCACAAGAAATCTCTACGATCAAAAATGCATTTAAAGATATTAATAAGTTACAAACAATCAATGGTGATTTTAATTATGAACAAAACCTCTTAATAATTTTTAGATTTGCATCGACAATTGAAAATAGTTTTAACGCAACTATATTCAAAAAATTAAATTTTCCTTTTGGTAGTAATATGACTATTAATCAATCATTTATCAATTTAACTACTTTAGACTTAAATGGGACTGGTTTTACAAATGATCGTATTGGGTTTATTAATGACTTAAAGAATTTAGTATCAATTAGTTTTAATAACAATAATACAATCACTAGTCTTACAGGACTTGATAATTTAACTAAATTAACCACAGTCGATATTTCTAACTCAGCAATCGATACTATAACTTCTAGTTTTAACAATTGTCCTGCTTTGGCAACTTTTATTGTTGATAACGACACCTTAAATTTGAATACTAGTCTTAATTCTGTAAATAAATTACAAGGTCGTTTTAATAATTTAATGAATACATCTTCTCTAACAAATTTAAAAGCGTTAGAAATAAATCAATTTAATTATGCTGATCTAGATTTTATAAAATCGTTTAGTAAGTTAGAGTCACTTTCGATATTATATTCGACATTTGATGTCTTTGAACTAGATACTTCAACACTTAAAAACTTGAAATCAGTTGACTTATCTGGAACATCGATTAGTTTAATGAAAAATAGTTTTAATAATAGCACGACTCTAAGTACTATAAAATTAGGAAATATGAAATCAATGGTTAATGTGTTTAACGATTTACCTAATCTTAAATTTAGTGCTGATACGTTAATTATTAAAACTGGATCAAGTGTGGAAATCGATAAGATTGAAAAAGCTTTTAATCGGTCGAATGGTTTTAAAACGGTAATTTTTGAAAATCAAAAGTTAGCGATTATAGATTCATTTGATACGACACAAATTTCAAAAATGACTTTTAATAATCCTAAATTTGTAACTGAGTTGACAGGTTTTAATAATACTAAATTAGATAATTTTGAATTAACAGGTTTCACATCATTGTTTAAAATAAGTGGGTTTAGTAATGCTAAATTTAGTGTAATAGTATTAAATGTCATTCATGAAGTTGACCTGACGTTAATTGATAAATCCAAATTAAAAGAAATTTACTTAAATAATGTAAGTATGACAAGTAATGAAGTCATTCAGTTAGTCAATAATTCACCGTTGTTAACTAAATTAACTTTAACTAATACAATTACAACCATCGATTGGTTAAGTATCGCTATTATAAATAATTTAGATTATATAGATGTGAATAATATTAGTAGTTCTGTTTTTGCTGAATTATTAGCAAATAAAACAACTGAAAAGACTATTTGGGTACAATCACCCATGGAAAAATCTATACTAAGAAATGCTTTATTTAATGAATTAAACAACAACCTAACTTATTATCATAGTTTAGTTGAACTTGTTGATCCAGATTATGAAGGCAATCCAGACAATGATCAAGTTATAAAAACTGAAGTAGTTGATTATTTAATGGAACGTTATACAATAATAAAATATTATTAAAATAAATGAAATAAAAAATGTGTAAGAGGCATATTTTCATACGGGAATCTTCCTTAAGTTAGGGTATTATATGAATGTTTAAAGGCTATTCGCTTAATTTTCGAATAGCCTTATTTTTATTTTTTCATTTTATACTGAACACTAATTGAATTTATTATTCAAAAATTAGATGTTCGATGATATCTGATTTTTTTTATATTATCCAAAACCAAGAAAGAACTTTGATTTTCGAATAGCTTTATTTTATTTCATACAGATTAATTTCAGCTTGTATTACTGAATATTAATTTTTCGAAAAAAATCAGATATCTGAAGATACCTGATTTATTGTGATATCCTAAGTAGAGAAAGAACCTCATACGGAAATATGCCTTTTTTATTTAAATAGTATTGATTTTTATGGGTTTTTGATATAAATGTAATAGTTTGTTAAGTGTTGAAAGTAACTTTGCCAACTATGCTTATGCAATTGACAATTAGGTCCTTTTATAGTAAGTGAAAAAAGTGGTAAATATGAACTTGAGAATTCACTCGCACTTTTTAACCCAGAAAGAGTAAATGTGTAATAGAAAAAATGTATTATCTTAAGTAGAAATAACATAAAACACCCTTAGTAAGATATATTATATAAAACAAAAGAAGCATTTTTAATATGATTTATTTTTATTCAACATTTTTTAAG
>JARDZP010000117.1 GCA_029240795.1 Haloplasmataceae bacterium
ATCATTTTTTATTTACAGGTGATATAGGTCAAAGTATTGAGGAAGAATTGATCAACGATTATCAACTTAATGTTGATTATTTAAAAATAAGTCATCATGGTTCTAAGTATTCATCTTCAGAAGCATTTTTGGTGCAATATAAAGTAAATACTGCTATAATTTCAGTAGGAAAAAATTTCTATAATCATCCCACTAAAGAAGTATTAACCAGATTAGATCAGTTAAAAATCAAATATTACCGAACTGATGAATATGGTTCTGTTTCTATCAAATATTACTTTAAAAAAAGAAGTATAATCAAAACTTTCTCACCATATAATAATAATGCTTTAAAATAGTTATCCTGTCATTAAACACCTCGTGTTTAATGTTTATATAGATTATTGTGAAAAAGAGCTTGTTTTATAAAATAAGTTCTTTTTCATATTTACTTGATTTTTTAGTTTATAAATTATAAGATATGATAGTAAAGTAGGTGGATTAGATGAAAAATATAATCTTATTTTTAGGTGCCAATAAATATCAAATTGAATATGAAATAAATAACTTAATTAAACAACTAAAAGGTGATGATTTAAGCTTATCAAAATATGATAATGATGAGTTTAGTTTAGATGATATCTTAAATGATTGTGAAACGATACCTTTTTTATCGGAGCAAAAAGTTGTTATAGTCAATAATCCGATCTTTTTTTCAAATGAAAAGAGTAAACTTGAACAAAATATTGATCGTTTTACCAAATATATTAATAATCCAAATGAAACAACGATATTAATCATAAATGCCTCAAATATAACAGTAGATAAACGCAAGAAAGTTTATAAAGATCTCATGCAATTAGCGGATGTAAGAACAAATGATAATATCAATGAACAAGAAGCAGGTATTCTCATTAGAAATAGACTAAAACATATTTCTATTACGTTTGAAGCTGTCAATGAATTAATCAATCGTACAGAATGTGATGTTTTAAAATTAAATTCAGAACTAGAGAAGATTTCTTTTTATATTGATGATAAAAATGAAATTACGATTGAAGATATTAAATTATTAGTTTCTGAACCTTATGAAAATAATGTGTTTAATCTTACAAATAATTTATTAGAAAGAAATATTGAAAAAGCAATTAGTGTTTATAAAAAACTTTTAACTCAAAATGAAGAACCTATTGTTTTCTCTGCAATCATGGCGAAAAATTTTCATAATTTATACATTATAAAACAATATCAAAAAAAGGGTATAAGTGAATATAAACTTAAAGATATATTAAAAATACATTCGTTCCAATTGAAAAAACTTTATCAAATAGCAACTAGATTAAAAGAAGAAGATTTAAAGAAAAATATTTTATTACTTCATAAATACGATATTGAAGTTAAAACAGGAAAAGTTGATAAGTATTTAGGGTTTGAATTGTTAATTTTACAATTATAGAATAAGTATTGACACTATTTGATATAATTAAGTTATAGAATTAATAGGAGGGGACTATGTTATTTTTTAAGAAGAAATTTCCTAATGATGAAGTTGGGAATGCATTGAGTAATTTGTATAATAGTGGTGTTAATTTTAAAGTTAAGCAAACTGTACATTTTTTTATTAATGTCAACGATAAAGATTGTGGATTTAAAATTTTAGAATCTTTAAAACAAAAAGGGTTAGAGGGAAAACTTGTTGAAAATAATAAGATTTATAAGATTATTTATTCAAAGCATATGCTTTTAGAGTATGAGGAACTTGTTAATATTCAAAGCATTTTAAATAAAATAAGTAATCCATTAGGTGGATTATCTGATTTTTGGGAGTTAAAAAAATAATGGATCGAAAAGTTAATATGTTATTTAGTCAATATAATTTTAATGAATTATGGGCTAGAGACATCATAAGTAAATATATAAAAGCAACAGATCGGTTAGTGGTTATCCCGTTTTCATTTGGTGATCATTTTACTCATAATTTATGGAATAATGCTTACAACAAAGAAGGAAAATACTATCTAGACATAATAAAACCGTTTTTAGATTATGGTATCCTAGAAGAACAAATATCTTGGATTAATTATTTTGAAGATACAATGGATACTGCACACCTTAAAATAAAAAAGAGTGATATCCTCTTTTTTACTGGTGGATTTCCAGATAAAATGATGGATCGTTTAAGTGAATTTAATTTAGTTAATGAAATAGAGAACTATAAAGGTCTTATTATAGGGAGTAGTGCTGGAGCGATGATTCAAATCGCAAATTATCATATTACACCAGATGATGACTATTTGTCTTTTTCCTATCAAAGAGGACTTAATCTAATAGTTGATTTTGATATTGAAGTTCACTATGAAAGAACAAATCTTCAAGATGAATTTATCTCAAAAGTATTAAAAGAAAAAGTTGATACTATTTACGCTATAACCGATCATGGTGGAATTATTGTCGAAAATGATGAAGTAACATTACTTGGTGATGTATGTATATTTTGTATTTAAAATGCCTTCTTTGGAAGGTATTTTTTATAAAAAGATGTAACTGTTTTCATTACGTTTTAGCATAAGAGTTTGATGTAATAATGTTATAATTAATTTGAAATAAAATTAGGGAAAATGGTGAGAATATGGCAACGATCGAGGCGAAGTTAATCAGTCTAAATTTAATTGAAGTTAAAATTAAAAATAATTATTACAATGGTGAGACTTGTACATTAACTTTAAAAAAAGGTAAAAACCTTTTTGATTTAGTTATATCTAAAGTAGAGAAGTTTGAATTAGAAACCGTATATTTAGCGAAACTTGAAAGGGATTATGAATTTGGAGAAGATTTCGAAGTTTTGGATGACCATGGTTTAAGAACATCTTTAATCATTGATTCAATCGTTCGTACCAAAGAGTTTGATGAATTATTTTATTACGATGGTGAAATAGGTAACTTCTATACTAAAATAAAGACTGAATTTAAAGTTTGGTCACCCATATCTACCCAAGTGAAACTTGAATTAAAATTTAAAGATCATAAATATGAAACTTACGAAATGACAAGAATCAATAAAGGCATTTGGACTGTTTCAATTGATCAAGATTTAGAAGGGGTGGCATATGTCTATTTATTAAAAATAAATGGTGCATGGAATGAGGCAATCGACCCGTATGCTTTTTCATCTACACCTAATCATAAAAGAAGTGTTGTGATTGATTTAGAAAAAACAAAAATTGATTTAAATAAAGATAAATTACCAGTCTTTGAATCCTTTACAGACGCAATTATTTATGAAATGCATATCCGTGATTTTACAGTAAATCCAAATGGAAACATAAAAAATAAAGGTAAATTTTTAGGTGTTATTGAAGAGGGAACTAAGAGTAAACTTGGAAACCCTACAGGTTTTGATTATATTAAATCATTAGGAATAACTCATCTACAAATTTTACCTGTTTATGATTTTGGTAGTGTTGATGAAGAAAATCAATTTAAATTTTATAATTGGGGATATGACCCAGTTCAATTTAACGTCCCTGAAGGCAGTTACGCAACTGATGTATATAATCCTTATTCTCGTGTGTTAGAGCTAAAACAAATGGTTTCTAAACTGCATAAAGCAGGATTAAGGGTTAATATTGATGTTGTTTATAACCATATGTTCGACATGGTTTCAAGTAGTTTCCACCATATTATGCCGGGTTATTATTTCCGATTTGGTAAAAATAATGAGCTATCAAACGGTTCATTTTGTGGTAATGACACAGATAGTAATCAATTAATGATGCGGAAATTTATTGTGGATTCTTGCTTAAGATGGATTAACTTTTATGGTTTTGACGGGTTCCGATTTGATTTAATGGGAATTATTGATATCGATACAATGAATTTAATTAGAAATAATTTAAATGAAATAAATTGTAATATTATGTTATATGGTGAGGGTTGGCACATGCCGACATTACTTGATGATGAATATTGTTCTTCGATGCGTAATTATCGGAATTTACAAAATATTGGTCATTTTAATGATTACTATCGTGATACGATGAAAGGTCCACATCATAATTTAAATGAAAAAGGTTTTGCCTTAGGAAACCTAGTCAAAACCGAAGAAGCAATGTTTAGTTTATTAGGTACATCATTTCCTGTCAATGATAAGCAAAAACCTTATTTAGGAAGCCCTACTATTTCTTTAAATTATAATGAATGCCATGATAATTATACTCTATTTGATCAATTGTCTATCGTTTTAAAAGATACTTCAGTAGAGAATATTCAAGAAAAACATCGTTTGATCACAGGATTACTATTTGTTGCACAGGGTATTCCTTTCTTACACGGAGGACAAGAATTCTTTAGAACAAAAAATGGAATTGAAAACTCTTATAAATCACCAGATCTTATTAACTGGTTTGACTGGGACCTGAAAGATGTCTATCTTGATAATGTTAATTATATTAAAGGACTCATTGAAATAAGAAAATCGTTTATTGGCTTTAGATTAACAACACCTGTTGAAATTAAAAGTCATGTAACGATTTCTACTAGTAAACCAGGATTAATCGATTATCAAATATCTTATAATCATGAAAATTATCGTGTTTTAATTAATGTGACAGATTCTAAACAAATATTTGAATTAAACACCATATATGATATATTAGCTAATAAATATGAAGCTAGTGTTAAATCATTAGGTGTTGTAGCAAATAAAATAGAAGTAGAGAAGAGCTCTTTTGTGATATTAAGAAGTAAACAGTTAACAAATTACAAACTTTCCAATGAAAAGAAATAGTATTTGTTTTAGGGGGTACGAATATGAAAATATTGAAAAGAATCAAAGGTAAATACATTAAAAAATGTCCAAAATGTCTAGATGAATATATTTGGTGGGGTTCATATGCTGATTTTCATATGTTATATTGTAAAAAATGCAATCAATATTTAGAATATTATCATTCTAAATATTGATTGTAGTAGATGATATGAGAACTCAGTATTATAATTACATGGATTTTATAGAAAAAATAAATGGTAGACTACCAAGTCCTTCCACTTTCTCTGATTTTATTACTCCTAGTTATATAAAAACATTGGAACGTTTATTAGACAATAGAAAACCATTAAGAAATATTTATTATTTTGAGTATGGTATCAGAGATGATAGAGGGGTTATTAAAAAATGGTCATATAACTTTTCTGAATTATTAATCAATTATCAAACTATTGGTAATAAGATTTCTACCATACTTAATGAACTAAATTTTATATCTGGTAAGTTTGATGGTCT
>JARDZP010000118.1 GCA_029240795.1 Haloplasmataceae bacterium
GCATTAGATCGTGTAACATTTAGCTCTGATGGTAATGGAAGTTGGTCAAGATATGATCAAAATGGTAAACTAATAAAAATGGGTGTATCTGGTTGTGATGGTATATACCAAAGTATTAAATACTTAATTAAAAATGGTTTTGGAATTGAGGAGACCATTCAATTTGGTACAACTAATGTCGCGAAAGCACTTAACATTGATAATAAAAAAGGGTATTTAAAAGTAGGATATGATGCTGACCTTATTTTATTAAACAAAGATTTTCAAATTGATACGGTTTTTGCATTAGGAAAAATGATGGTTTCAAATCATGAAGTTTTAATAAAAGGTACTTATGAGTAGAAAAAGAGAGTATTCTCTTTTTTTGTTTAAATAATTTCATAATTTTTACAAATACTACCAATAGAGATTTATTAATTTAAATGCAAATGAGTTGCATTTGCATAATAAAAAGTGCATAATATTTAATGTAAACAAATATTTAGGAGGAAAATATGTCAAATAAATTTTTGGTTTTTATTTTACTCATATTGTTAGTAACCTTAGTCGGTTGTAGTAAAATCGATCCTTTTTATGAAGATAACGGTAAGTTAAAATTTGTGACAACCTTATTTCCACAGTATGATTTTGTTAAAAAAATTGGGAAAGATAAAGTGGATGTAAAATTATTAATTAAACCTGGAGTTGAATCACATAGTTTTGAACCAACACCTACAGAAATAGCGAATATCTCTACCAAAGCTGATGCATTTATCTATACGAGTGATGCGATGGAACCTTGGGCTAATAAAATTATAGATAGTATTAAAAATGAAAATTTAGTTGTAGTTGAAGCAAGTAATGGTGTTGATTTTATTGAATCTAATCATGATGAGGAAGAGGAATCACATGAAGAAGAAAATGTTGATCCTCATGTTTGGTTAGATCCATTAAATGCGATTATTATGATAGACAACATATTACAAGCATTTATAGAAGTAGATCCAGTTAATAAGGATTTTTATGAAGCGAATGCATTAAACTATAAAAATGAAATAATAAATTTAGATGAAGATTTTCAATCTTTATTTAATCAAATTCCTGAAGAAGAACGGTTAATTATTCATGGAGGACATTTTGCATTTGGATATTTTGCGAAAAGATATGACTTAAATTATATTTCGCCTTATCAAGGATTTTCACCTAATGCTGAACCAACTCCAACAAAAATCACTGAATTAGTTAAATTGGTTAGAGACACTGGTCAACACTATATATATTCTGAAGAAATGGTTGAACCAAGAGTAGCTAATATTATTTCTAATGAAACTGGTGCTGAAATATTGTTATTACATGGAGTACACAATATATCACAAACAGAATTAGAAAGTAATGAAAGTTATGTATCAATCATGCGACAAAACTTGGAAAATTTAAAAAAAGGATTTGGAATAAAATAAAACTTTTAACTCTAGAGAATATCTAGAGTTTTTTTATGGAATAATTTAGAATGTTATAAAAAGTATACATGTTTATAAATAGGTAGAAAATAAGAGTAATTAAATTTGCTAATTAAGGAGGTGAAAATTTGAAAAAATTAGTATTATTTATGACATTATTATTTACACTTTGCACAATTTCTATTAATTCCAAAGCACAAATTGATGTAAGTGCACAAAGTGCAATGCTGTTAAACAGTAATACAGGAAGAATATTATTTGAAAAAGATGCTTATACACCTCGTCCAATTGCTAGTTTAACAAAAGTAATGACAGCAATGATCGCCTTAGAAAGTGTTGGACTGGATGATGAGGTAGTTATAAGTGCTACAGCAGCAAATCAACCACCTTCTTCATGCCCATTAGAAGCTGGAGATACATTAACAATGAGACAATTATTGTATTGCCTATTGTTACGTTCTGGTAATGATGCCGCATATGCAATTGCAGAATATGTTGGTGGAAATGTTACTAACTTCGTAAGGCTAATGAATAATAAAGCAGCCGCATTAGGATTAGATCAAACTAATTTTACAAACCCATCTGGTTTAGATGATCCAGCAAGTAATACTTCAACTGCTTACGATTTAGCTCTATTAATGAGATACGCGATGACAAATGGTGATTTTAGAGTAATCGCGGGTACAGAAAATTATCGTACAAAATCACAGGCTTACCAAATCCCATATAATTGGAATCACAAACACCGTTTAGTTACGAGTACGGATTGGGTTATAGCGGGAAAAACAGGATTTACAAGAAAAGCGGGTAGAACATTAATTAGTGTGGCCAGACGTGATAATCGAGAATTAATCGCTGTTACACTAAATGATCCAAACGATTGGGAAGATCATGTTAATATGTTTGAATATGGATTTAATTTATAAGGCTTATAATGATAAACTCCTAGCAATAGGAGTTTTTGTTTTGAAATGATTTAATTTTGTTGTATAATATATACATAAAATGAGTTTTTGGAGGAATATATGGAGTTTATTTATATTATTGGTGGAATTATTGTATTTTTATTTATTTTATTATTTTTTGTATCAAATAGTAATGGAAAGTCATCAAATGATTCAATTAATAGGGTAAAAGAAAGTATTGAAAACAATGTTAAAGATAAAGAAAATTATAAGATTAGTCTCAATAATAATCGAAATTATGATATTTTTTTAGAATTAAATGAGACTATTTATTTAATTAAGGTTATTTGCATAAGCAAAGAACATGAAATAGTTATTACGAACAAAACAACTTGGATTATAAATAATAGAAAAAGTACACCAAATATCAAGAATAGGATAACAGGAATTAAAGAATTTATTGAATATCGACTTGAAACAAATAAGTTAGTTAAAAAAGTCGCCATTTTATATCCTAGTGCATATAAAGTTTTAAAATATATTAATGAAAATGAAATGGTTATTGTTAACCCTAAGATAGATGTTCATGGATGTAAAATAATTCAATTTAACAACAATTCAGATATAGAATATATTTAAATATGAAATATATTGAATTATATTTGAATATATATTAATATAATAGATGAATTCTTATTTAATGAGGGAGATAGGTTATGATCAAAATTTATCGATGGTTAGTTATATTTCATGCTTTTGTTGGTATCGGTGCATTGTTTGGCGGGTTAGGAGTCATTATAGACCCAAGCGGCAAAGGAATGGGTATCTCTACTGATGTATTAGTCAATGCCCCATTTGATGACTTTTTAATACCGGGAATTATTTTATTTTCATTTGTGGGTGTTTGTAATATTTTAACTGCAGTTACTGCTTATAAAAAGGTTAAGATTCAAGCTTATCTAAGTGGAGTAATGAGTGTAGTCTTAGTTTTTTGGATTGTTATACAGTGCTACATGTTATGGGCAATAAATATATTACATGTCGTTTATTTTTTATTAGGGTTGGTTGGTATAACTTTAGCTTGTTTACTTGCGTATAAACAAATGTTATTTCCTTTAAATCTTATTTTTAAAGATAAAAATGAGAATATTATATGATTGAAATACCTGTTATTGATTTTGTTGATTTATCAAAATCAACTAGTCCTGTTTAAATGTATGGTGGTATAAGGGCAATTATTGATGGAGAATTAAATAATAATTATTATCTAACGCATTTAGTTATACTTATTACCATTAATACAAAATGTAGTGTTTGTAGTTTAGCGATTAAAAAAGAAGCCTATCTAGGTGGAAGTATTTATTATTGTGAAGGATGGCAAAAATGATAAGATATTAACTTTGTTAGGTTAATATCCTTTTTATTATTTTAAATATTGATTGATAAATTTGTATTCAACTTATATAATATTCTAGTAAGAATAGAATTAGTTTATTGATAATGATAAAACTAAAAAAAGGTGATTTAAATGAAAATAAATGAAATAATCAATATAAAATGTATTTCTATAAATGAAGAAGGATTAGGTATTGTTAAAAACAATGACCAAATTATTCATGTACCACATCTATTAGTTGGCGAAGAAGCTCAAATCAAAATTATTAGTAAAAATAAAGAAAACATTTATTTTGGTGAAATTGTAAAAGTTATAAAAAGTTCTCCACATCGAATCAAACCTAAATGTGGTATATATGAACAATGTGGTGGTTGTCATTTTCAACATATGTCTTATGCAGGACAACTTGAACATAAAAAAAGTTACGTTGAAAATGTGATGAAGAATATCGGTAAAATAAATGTTAAAGTAAATGACACAATAGGTATGGAAAATCCTGACAGATACCGTAATAAAATTCAAATCGCTTTTGGTTCTGGTAAAAAAGGCGAGATTTTAGCGGGTTTTTATCAAGAAAAATCTCATCATATAGTGTCGATGGATACCTGCTTAATTCAAGATGAAAAAGCTGATCAGATAATCCTTTCAATCAAGAAAATTATGCATACATTAAAGTTTAGACCGTATAATGAAGATACTAAAAATGGATTAATAAGACATGTGTTAGTAAAAAGAGGATTTCATACTGATCAAACAATGGTAGTAATCGTAACGAGTCAAGATGAATTTCCAGGTCGTAGCAATTTTGTTAAAGCTTTAAGAGAAGCACATCCTGATATTAATACAATTGTTCAAAATACGAATTCACGCTCAACGAGTATTGTTTTAGGTGACAAAGAACGAGTTTTATTTGGTAAGGGTTATATTGAAGATACTTTATTAGGTCTTAAGTTTAAAATATCTCCTAAATCATTTTATCAAGTTAATCCAGTTCAAACAGAAATCTTATATGATAAAGCCATTGAATATGCCAATTTAAAAGGACAAGAAATAGTTTTAGATGCTTATTGTGGAATTGGAACGATAGGATTAATCGCAAGTAAAAATGCAAAGCAAGTTATTGGAGTAGAAGTGAATGGAGATGCGATCAAAGATGCGATTAATAATGCGAAAAGTAATAATATAACCAACACTCGATTTTATAATTCTGACGCTAGTGATTTTATGGTTGATTTAGCTAATAATAAGCAAAAAATGGATGTAGTATTTATTGATCCACCTAGAAAGGGATGCGATCAAAAGTTTCTAGATTCACTCGTTAAACTAAAACCTGAAAAAGTCGTTTACATTTCATGTGATCCATCAACTCAGGCGAGAGATTTAAACTTTTTAGTTAAATATTACAATGTAAAAGAAATACAACCAGTTGATATGTTTC
>JARDZP010000119.1 GCA_029240795.1 Haloplasmataceae bacterium
TATCTTGACTAGCCTCCATAAAAAACTCATACTCAGCATTTATTTTTTCTTGATGGCCAGAAAAAATATGTCCCATTTCGTGATAAACAATTAAAAACAAAATATTGTTTGCAATATTATTTGCTAACTGATAATGTTCGCAATCACATTCTTTAAAAAACTCAAAAACGCTAGTCTGATTTTCATATAACTTTCCAAATTGCTTCTGAAAAAAATCATACGGAAAATTGTTCATAATAAAATTCAAAACAAAATCTTTCAAATCCGTAATAACACCACGAAACAAACTAATATAATATGTGTTTCCTCTTTTACATACAGCTGCATTAATCATTGCATTGTTAATCAAGTATATCTTAACCTTAATATCAATATCCAAAACTTGTGGTCCTAAAAAATTTTTTATTATGCTACTAAGCCCATCTAAAACATTTTTCTCTTGTGAATTTATTGGGGGATTAAATATTTCATATCCTTTATTTCCTAATAACTTAAAATATTCATCATCAGCTGTCGAATTTAAGTTATCATTTTTTTCTTTCTCTTTCATATTTGCCTCCACACTTACAAAATATCATTTTCCCTAGATTGTATCATATATCAAAATTTAATTAATTCCATTTTTACAGTAGCTTCTTTAATTGGTTCAACAGCTCTCGATTTATCATCCCTACAAATTTCTATTTATCTTTCAATCAATTATATCAAAATTTACAAATTATGATTTAACTTTATTATAAAAATAAAACAAGATTGTTTTTAAAATTAAAGGGTTTGATTAAACTTTGTTCTAAATCATATTTTCTAAATTTACATTTTTACCATATTTATAGTCTCTATTTTGATATAACTTTATTTAAAACTTATATCTATATGCTTCGTATACATCGTACTCACGCCACAAGTTATAGTAATAGGAGTAAATGTGTCATGTACTGAAAAGTAAACACTGTAACATAACATATCTAAAATGGAAACTGAATAAACATTGCTTATATTGAGGTTTACTATTGCAAATAAATGTTGGAGATACCCCTATGAACGTTTATTTTATCCAATTTATTGAAGTTGATTTGCACTTCATGACACGGATGCTGGTATTGGGTCTTTATGGATAAATAAAAGCTACTCAATGAATATCAATTTCATTAAGTAGCTTAGTTATATATGTCATTTAATCAATCATTTTTTAACTGATAACCTTGATTTTTGCATATTTAATAAGGAACTTTTAATTACTTCATAATACTTGTCCATACCATATGCTCTTAATATAGCTAGGTCAAATTCTTTTCTATCTTCACGCTCTAGTTCTAATTCTGTATCTAAAACATTTCTAGATAGTAAAGGTTGAAATTTATCCTTAATTTTAATGATGTTGTCTTCTGTAAGTAAGTCTGGCTTTAAAACCATCATTTTTGAAAATCTTGTAGTTGTTAAATCCAAAACCCCTTCACCTCTACCAAAACCTATAGCCTCAATATAAAACATTACAAGAATTGAATTCATTAATGCATGTATTAACCCTTTATCCTGTGAAGTTGACTTCAAAGTTAATCCTGTAACCCTTTGATTAATAAATGCTTGGTCAGGAACTTTAGAAATAAAAAGTTTCTTGTTGGGATTTATTGATGAAACGAAATCTGCTCTAGCATAAATAGGATTCAGCTCATACCAATTGTGCTCATGTGTCTTATTTCTTTCTTTATCTAATTTTTCAGGCAAAGTTCTTCCACCAGAGCCAGATAAAACTGAAAATTTATTAATCCAATTCATTGCTCCAAAATCTCCAGCAGAGTTTAATTCTTCAAGAGAACTAGAACAACAAAAAACATCTACGGATGGATCTACAACTAAAGAAGAAATGGACTTCATTGTTTTTAATCCTTTTATAATATATTTACTCTCAATACCATGTCCGTATGCTGGGAAAAACATCTCGTCTTTTCCTCTCCTTGAACCCCTAATTATATTGAATATATTATTTATAGGACAAAGTTTATCATTTAAATCTAAAAGCCAGTTTACATTATAGAATAATGAGTTCCAAGAGATATGTAAGCTATTTAATTTATTCAATTCTTCTATTGAATATTTAGAAATAGAAGTAAGGCTCTCGTCCATTGATGTTTTTAAGTTTATAGAGTCAACAATAGTGTTAACATCATCAGGACTATCCTTGATTACGTTTAGTTCTTTATTAATTAAAGAAAAATATAATGGTTTATCGTTAATTATGCTAGTTTTATTTTTCTTTTCTAGTATTAACATTGTTGTTACAACCTTGGCATTTTTAAACCATCTACCCTTACCGCTAGTTACTACATCAGTAATATGGAAATATTTTTGAATTACTTCTTTAAAAATTATTCCAAAATCAGAAGCTAACCATGAATTTGAAATTATAATTCCTAGTCTTCCGTTATCTTCTAAAGCCTTCCAAAGGCTAATAATTATATAAACATAGATATCACTTTTTCTATTTAATGAAATGTTAAAGTTTGATTCAACTTCATCAATTATTTTTGTAATATATGTATTTTCATCATTAGATATTATTTCAAATGGTACAAATGGTAAATTTGAAGTAATAGCATGGAATTTAGGCAATTTTAAATTTAAAACTTTTCCATCGCTAGGATTAGTAATATTAACTGATAAATTAGGCTCTATTTCAAAAGCATTCCTATTAAATATCTGACATGGAATATTCATAGAGCTAGAATCAACTAAGCTTATATTAGCTATTTGCAAAGGAAATGTATATTTATCTGAAACCCAGGTTGTTTCATAAGCTTTTTTCAGTGGAAGTTTATCTTTTTTATTATTCAATAAAGCTTTTGCAATTGTTCCTGTGCCACCACAAGGGTCGATACAATTACAATTCCAATTTCTAACTGTTATTCTAGTTAATATATCTGCTAAAACTGGCGGAGTAGTATATTGACCACGAATTTCTCGTTTTAGCGTTTGAACCGTACTTTCAAGTATTGTTTGAAGTGATTCTTGGCTAATTGAACCAATACCATTATTAGATAAGAAAATATTCAAACTAACTAGTTGTTTCCAAACAATGGTTGGTAATTTATTTAAGTATGGAGTAGAAGAAAAAATATTAAAGAAATCACATTGATTAGTAATGTCTTCGAATATTTTAATAGCACTATCAATTGATGTTGTGTGATCTATCTCCATTACTCTTTTAACAGGTGTATGATATTTTTTTATTAAATGCGCAAATATTATTTTATTTAACCAATTCAATAGTATTATCTTAGAGTATGCTGTATAAATAGTCTTTTCATCATTTATATATTCCTCTTTTACAGTATTCCACCATACTTGTAGCCAACTTTGCATTACAGCATCACTAACTGCTTGATTCTTTAAGTAATCTGCTAATATTGGCTTGTTATCTGATAATATTGATGCCATCAGACTTGTTGATAATACTATTTCTAAACTAGCTGGATTAATTTTTTTAGTTTCAATGAAATCATTTATTTCAATAATCATCTCCTTAATTACCTTTAGCCAAGTATCCCTGTATAGTTCAACATCATCTCTAGTAATTATTTGTGAGATACCTTGTGACCATGACTTAACTGCTTCATATCTTCCAGTAGTATGATTTAATACATATAGCACTCCTGCTGAAAAATTCCATAAGACAAAACTATTAAGACTTAACATCGTTGCTTTTTTCTCAGCATTTAAAATTAAATCTGCATTGTTAATAGAAACATCAGGCATTTTAATTTCCCAACCTTGTAATATTTGAGTTTGTAACTCATCACCATATAACAATAAGTCGGGAAATAAAGTGTTTCCAGTAGTTGATATTCCTGTTTCACCACCAGCTTTCTTTATTTCTAATGTTAGTAATTTGAGATAAATATTTATCTCTGAAATGAGATTTATCGCCCAACTTCGTTCATTACTTTTTACTTTCACCATTATTATTCACCTCAACTTCTTCCAAAATATTTACTTTGTCAATAGTACTTTTCATTTCTTTCTCAATTCCATTCCATGCAGTTATAATACGTTTCTTAGCTACTTTAACATAGTCAACCTCTCCTACTTTAAATAATGCAACATCTTCGTTTTTTTCAATACCTATAAAATTTCTACCCTCTAGTACTGCTGCAACTAAAAATGACCCACTACCACAAGTATTATCTAATACAACATCTCCTGGATTTGTATATGTCCTAATAAAATATCTCCCAAGCTCAACAGGTTTTTGAGTAGGGTGATGAACTGTGCCTTCACTTTCAGCAGTTTTACAATAAATAACATCAACAGGATATCTCTGCCCTTCGCTATAAACACGAACTGGATTAAAATCACCATAATTCCCTGTCAATTGGTCTTTTCTAATTCCTTTATCATAAGGTTCACCCTCTGTCATTTGCGGATTATAGGTTGGCTGTTTCTTGTAAAATACACAGATCTCTTCATATTTTCGTAGTGGTTGCTTTTTTGCATTTAAAAAATTTGTAGACTTTGACTTTACCCAAATCCACTTATATTTATATAATTCAGGATTACTAATCATTAGTTGAGCAGTAAACATTCCACTTGATGTTAATACAATTGCTCCATTAGGTTTAATTATACGTTTGTATTGCTTCCACAACTTATTTAAAGGTATTACACTATCCCACTTGTTTTGAGTTGTACCATATGGCAAATCACATAATATCATATCTATAGAAGCTGATGGAATTTTCTTCATTTCAAGCAAACAATCTCCCTGGATAATTGAATTAGTTAGGTTAACACTTTCTTTTTTTGATGACATATCCTAGATGCCCTCCTTATTTCTTTAGCTATAGTTAGTACGATAATAATTAAATATATATTATAACGCATGAGTTAATAATATACTTCTGTTTTTATAATACAATAGGTATGTTTATTTTCATAGCCTATTTGATAATCCCAAAAATTCTACTTGATATTTTCAAATACACTTTGAAATTTACAATTCAACGAGACGGTAAACATCATCAATATCATCCTGAGAGATCCCAAGATAAAGTTTTGTTACAGCTTGTGTTGAATGATTGAACAGTTCCATCAGCACCGGCACAGGTACTCCCTTCTTCCATGAATGATACCCAAATGTCTTTCTTAGTGAATGGCAGCCTACATGTTCCTTTATTCC
>JARDZP010000039.1 GCA_029240795.1 Haloplasmataceae bacterium
GAATACTAATCCCCAATCTCTTAAACTCAAGTTCTGTACTTTAAATGCATCAGATAAGAATGGGACAGTTATTACAACTAATTGAAGGAATAAACCTACAACAATTGCTACAATTTGATATTTGTTAGAGAATAACCCTACTTGTAAAATTGATTTTATAGGGCTTCTCATTGCTAATGAATAGAATAATTGAGATGCTGCAAGTACTACGAATGCCATCGTTTGTGCGTATGTTAATACATTTTGAGGGATATTCTTTGAACCTAAATCATATCCATGTTCAGATAATCCAAAATAAAATGCTAATAAAGTTAATGAACCAATTAACACCCCACCTAAGATAGCTCTAATCCATGCACCATGTGCGAAAAAGCTTTCTTTAGGATTTCTTGGTTTCTTTTTCATAACATCTTTATCACCTGGATCAACACCTAGCGCGATTGCAGGTAGAGTATCAGTAATTAAATTGATCCATAAAAGTTGTGTTGCAATTAATGGAACTGGCCAATTGAAAAGAATAGAAAAGAATATTGCTACCACTTCTCCTAAGTTACATGATAGTAAAAAGATAACAGCTTTTCTTATGTTATTATAAATATTTCTTCCTTCTTCAATTGCTTGAACGATAGTAGAAAAATTATCATCAGTTAAAATCATATCGCTGGCACCTTTAGAAACATCAGTACCTGTTATCCCCATTGCTACACCAATATCAGCTATTTTTAGTGAAGGTGCATCATTTACACCATCGCCAGTCATGGAAACTATATTTCCTTTAGCTTTAAATGCTTTAACAATTTTTACTTTATGTTCTGGTGATACTCTCGCAAATACGCGATAGTTATCAATTGTATTTGAAAATTCGACATCTGATAATTCATCTATTTCAGAACCAGTTATACTTTGCTTAATGGAATTAGCAATTCCAAGTTCTTTAGCAATTGCTACTGCTGTATTTTTATGATCACCTGTAATCATTACAGGAATTATGCCAGCATTTCTAGCTTTTGTGATAGAATCTTTTACTTCTAATCTTGGTGGGTCTATCATACCTACAAGACCGATAACAATGAGAGCTTCTTCCATTTCATCTGGTTCAATTGCTTTTTCAGTGTCTTTATAAGCAACACCTAAAACTCTTAATGCTGCATCAGACATATCTTCAGTTACTTTTAAATAATTAGCTTTAATTTCATTTGTTATTGGTACAACTTTACCATTAATTAAAGCACGATTAGCGATTTTTAAGATGTTATCGATAGCACCTTTTGTATGAACACGATAGCCATTACCTTCTTTATTTAAAGTAGACATCAATTTTCGATCTGAATCAAATGGTTTTTCGTCTATACGATTGTGCTCATCATTTAATTTATTTTTAGAAAGATTATATTTATCGCCCATAATAATTAGGGCAATTTCTGTTGGATCACCTGTTCCTTCACCATTTTCAAAAGTAGCATCAGAACAAAGTACAAATGATTTAATTAAATCTTTTTCATCATTATTTGATTCTAAATTATCACCATGTGCAGAAACATCCTTTAAATTATTGTAAGTGTAATATTTTACGACAGTCATTTTATTTTGAGTTAATGTACCGGTTTTATCTGAACAGATAATATTAACTGAACCCAAAGTTTCAACTGCTGGAAGTTTCTTTATAATCGCATTACTCTTAGACATTCTTGTAACGCCTAAAGCTAATACAATGGCTACGATAGCAGCAAGTCCTTCTGGTATTGCGGCAACAGCTAAACTAATAGCAACTAAAAACATATCAAATAATGGTCTTCCTTGGATTAATGCAATGATAAAAATTAATGCACATATTCCAATTGCGAGAAATCCAAGAATTTTACCAAGTTCATCTAATCTTCTTTGTAAAGGAGTCATTTCTTCATTATCTTCATCAAGAATCTTAGCAATTTTACCAATTTCTGTTTCCATACCAGTTGCTACTACAAGACCAGTTCCTCTACCGTATGTAGCAAGTGTAGACATAAATGCCATATTTGCTTTATCACCAATTGGTGTTTTAGGATCGTCATATATTTCCTTTGCATTTTTGTCGGATGGAACAGATTCACCAGTAAGAGCAGACTCTTCTATTTGGAGATTTACTGTTTCAATTAAACGTAAATCAGCGGGAATAAATCTTCCTGCATCAAGAATAATAATATCTCCAGGAACAAGTTCTTCTGAATTTATTTCTTTAATTTCACCATCACGTCTAACAAGTGATCTTGGAGTAGTCATTTTTTGAAGAGCTTCAATCGCTTTTTCAGCTTTAAATTCTTGTACTACTCCGATTACTGCATTTATAAGTACAACTAAGATAATAATAATAGCATCTACATACTCTCCTATAAATAAAGTAATGATAGCTGCAGCTAATAGTACGTAGATCAACATATCTTTTAATTGTGCTAAAAATAACGAAATAAAACTTTTTTTAGGTTTACCCTTAAGTTTATTTTCACCATATTTTTGTAATCTTGTTTGAACTTCCTGATTTGTTAGTCCGGTTGAAGGGTTGACATTGAGTTCTTGTAAAACATCATCTACGGATTTTGAAAACCACATAAAAACACCTCTTTTAAAAATTTCAATAAATAAATTAATTACCTTTATTATTTTTACAGTAATTAATTTTCTTATGATATTAATAACAATAATTTATAAATAATTGTTAAAATTATCACTTGACGTTGGTTTATTCATATCCTTTTGCAGTTAATTTTTAATACGTGTTTGTCTATTATTATAATTCCTCCTTTAAAATGGCAAAAAGACCATCAAAATAATGGCATGCCATTCATTTTGAAGGTCTTGTCTTCAAGCATATATACTTGATAATTAACCGGGTGAAATCACCGTATTGACGATTAATTACAAATTAAGAAACTACTCCCCTTCGATAATAATTATTATATGTGATAAAATGGAAATGTGCAAGCAAATTGTTTAAGATAGTGTTTACATAAAAATTATTAAATTATATCTTATGATATTTTTGGAGGTAAAAATGATTGATGTAGCATTACTTGGTTGTGGAGGTAGTATGCCTATTCCAAATCGTTTTTTAACATCGCTTCTTATCAGCTATCGAGGAAGAAAAATTTTAATCGATTGTGGTGAAGGGAACCAAGTCTCAATGAAAATGCTTGGGTGGGGGTTTAAAACAATTGATGTAATCTGCATTACTCATTTTCATGCTGATCATATCGTTGGTTTACCAGGACTTCTATCAACAATCGGAAATAGTGGGAGAACCGAACCTATTATTATTATTGGACCAAAGGGCTTGAATAGCGTAATGAATGGTTTAAAAGTTATTGTTCCTTTTTTACCCTATGAATTGCTTATAATGGAAAATGAATTGAATACTTATAAACTTAATATTGATAAAAGTCGATTGTCATTGAATGAAAGTAATCCTGAAGTAATAATAACAACACTTAATTTACAACATTCGTCAGATTGTTTAGGTTATAGTTTATATCTTAATAGGAAACCTATTTTTGATCCCATAAAAGCTTCTAATAATCAAGTACCAAAAATATATTGGAATAGACTTCAAAAAGGGGAAACGATTCAAATAGAGAATAAGATATATGAACCTCAAATGGTTTTAGGAACCGAAAGACGAGGAATTAAAATCAGCTATATAACTGATACAAGGCCATTCACTGAAATTATAGAATTTGTTAAAAACAGTGATCTGTTTATTTGTGAAGGTATGTATGGTGATAATAATGATCTTAATAAAGCAATAAATAATAAACATATGCTATTTTCTGAAGCTGCCGATTTAGCAAGTAAAAGTGAAGTTATTGAGCTAATCTTAACTCATTTTAGTCCCGTTATGGGAGATCCTGAAATATACTATGAAAACGCAAAAGGTATATTTAACTATACCACTATTGGTTTTGATAGACTCACAAGGACATTAAAGTTTAATAATGATAAATAAAAAACTTCCCTATATGGGAAGTTTTGTTACTATTCAATCCAAATTCGAACTTTGGTAGTATCTGATTCTACATTCACTAATTCACCATCAGCATCACTTTCAATCAAACTAATAATTTCATTAAAATCGATATCGATGCCATCTGCATTGACATTAATTTGGTTTTTGACTGATTCCATTTTTAAAACTGCTTTAGCTAAATTTAAAGGAATATTGACTTTAACTTTTGTTTTTTCTTCATCGTTACTATATACTTCGATTTTTAGAAATTTTTTACCTGTAGGAGTTGATATAGTTTTGACATTTTTGTTGTCAATACTAGTAATTAATTTTTCACCTTCTTCAGCAGTAATTTTACCACTTTCAACCATTTTTAAAATTGTTTTAATTTCTTCATTCATAAGATTTCCTCCATTTATTTATTTTTTAATAATTCAGTTGCCATTTCCACTGTAATTTCACCACGTTCCAATTGAGCCAATACATCCATGCGATTTACATTGTTATCTTCAGTAGCCTTGTAACCCAATGTTACTATTACTTCATCTAATAATCTTCTAACTGTTGGATAAGAAATATTTAATTCTTTTTCAATATCTTTAATATTTCCACGATTCTTTAGAAATATTTCTACAAAAGATAGTTGTTCTTTAGATAAATAATTAAATTTAGTTAGGGTAAAGTTTCCATTTATTTCTGTTTCACATTTATTACAAAATAATGATTTTATTTGTAGTTTATTGTTACAAACAGGACAGCTTGATAATACTTGATTTGCCACATAATCACATCCTTCTTATTTAGTTTTAATAATAATTAATGTGTTTTCGCTCTCAACTGTAACTAATTCGAATGGTGGATAATTTTTCAATTCTTTTAATATTTTTACTAGGTCATTTAATACTTCCTGAACATCAATATCATTATTCTGTTTTTTCTTTGTTAGCAAGTAGATACGTTTTGCTATAGAAATAATTGTTGTGGTCATAAAAAACGGAATAGGTGGGAAATTAAGTTTATGATCTTCATTTTTAATGTAAATTTTAATGAAATTAGCTTTTTTCTTCATTGTTAACCTCCGTTTTCTCTTCTCTTCATCATTATATGCGAATATATTAAAATAATCAATTAAAATTATAAAATAATTAACAAAATTTATTAAAAATATTAATTATATTAATTTTCATATTAAATTTAAGCAAAAATAAATATTTTATTATAATTAGCGTATAATTATAATAATGGAAAAAAGTGGGTGAGATAATGAATAATTTGACAAACATGGAAATATTGATAAGAATGCTTTTAGCATTTATTGCTGGAGGGATTATTGGTTTTGAAAGAGAAAAGCATAGAAAATCAGCTGGTTTTAGAACATTCGTCTTAGTGTGTCTTGGTTCTTGCGTTATCACAATCGTAGGAATTCGAACAGTTTGGGAAACTATTAAAATAGTCGAAAACAGTGATAAATTGTCTGAAGTTATTAAGGTAGATACAGTAAGATTAAGTGCCCAAGTTGTATCGGGTATTGGATTTTTAGGGGCAGGTACAATCATTCATGAAAAAAATTATGTATCTGGTCTTACATCAGCGGCTAGTTTATGGACTGCCGCTATGATTGGTATCGCAATCGGATATGGTTATTACTTTATCGCTATTGTTGCGACAATTATTGTAGTAATTACATTGTTATTAAGTAGCTTAAGAAACTATTATAGTAGTAAAACTAATAATAGAACGAATCAAAGAAGTCGTGAAGAATAAATTTATTAAAAAAATACCAATATGATATTATTGGTATTTTTTCATTATACATTAATTGTTTATTTCTTTATACATTGATTTATGTTCGATATTAGCATCTAAAAAGATATCGCCAAATTCAGTAAAACCTAGTTTTTTATAAAATGATAGAGCTGTTAACTGAGCATTTAGCACTAGTTTATGGATGTTTGTATGATTGATCGCATATTCTTCTATTGAGTTCATAATTAACTTACCTACGCCTTGTTTTCGATGATTTTTGAGCACACATACTCTTTCAACTTTACCTTTATTATCAATTATACGAAATCTTGCTGCAGCGATGGGAGTCTCATGATCATAAACGATAAATTGAATTGCAGAATTATCTAATTCATCATATTCTTCTTCAATAGGAACTTGTTGCTCAATTATAAAAACTTCTTTTCTTATTCTTACTTGATCATAAAAATGTTTTTGTTTACTTGCTATTATACATTTCATTATTTCACCTCATTAAATCTAATTCTATAAATTATTGATAAGAAATGCAATAAAAAAATAAAAAATTACATGATTGATTGATAATTATACCCAATATAATATTATGTAAATAGATATATCGTTTAACGATATAACAACTATCAATATAGGAAATGTCGGTATAAATTAGTAGCAGTAATTCACGGATGCATTTATTTGGTATAACGATGTTTATTAATGAAATCAGTTATTTCCGATATTATGGCTTTAAAAGGATGGATCAAAGCTAAATATCGCAGTTGGATTAAGAATGTGATGTACTCTAATTACGTTCATGTTTTTCATTTAATTTATATTGAAAATCTAAAAAAAGAGAAATAATTGTATCAATTGTAAATATTACATAAATTTTTGTAGTTTAAACTTGTAAAAAATGGAAATATTCTAAAAAGTAGATTATAATAGTAATGTTATTATAATTAAATTATTAAAATTTAAAGAGGTGAATTTATGTTAAAAGTAGAAAACATTACTAAAACATATCGTTTAGGTAAGAAACAAATGAAATTGGAAAATACGAAGGATTCTCATAAAGTTGCTGCTAGTAACGTTAGTTTTGAGGTTCAAGAGAGAGAAATATTTGGACTACTTGGTCCAAATGGAGCAGGAAAAACTACTACTTTGCGGTGTATATCTACTCTTATTAAGCCTGATAGTGGAGATGTATTTATAGGACCTGATAAAATAAGTGTTGTTAATGATGAAGATAAAGCGAGAGGTTATTTTTCGTTTTTAACAAGTGAATTAAAATTAGAAGATCATTTTACTCCAAATTATCTTTTTAACTTTTTTGGTAAGCTTTACGGATTAGATGATGCGACCATTGAAAAAAATAAAGAAAAGTTATTTAATCGATTTGGTATAAACGAATTTGCTGAAGTTAAAGTCAGTCAATTATCAACAGGTATGAAACAAAAAACTTCTATCGCGGTTTCTTTGGTTCATAATCCACAAATTATCATCTTCGATGAACCTACAAATGGACTAGATATTTTAACTGCTCGTACAGTAACTGATTACCTTGAAGAATTACGGGATGAAGGTAAAACGATTATTATATCAACCCATATCATGAGTTTAGCATCTAAGTTATGTGACCGTATTGGTATAATTATAGATGGTAAAATTCGAATAATAGGATCTTTGAAAGAAATACTTGAAAAAACGAATACAAATGACTTAGAAGAAGCCTTTTTTATCATTTATAAAAGGGTAAAAGAAGAAGATGGAGGTGCAAATTAATGAAAAATATAATGACAATTATAAGAAAAGAAATGGCCAGAGTTTTTACAGATAAAGGGATGCTCTTATCTTTATTCGTACTTCCACCATTAACGATTATACTCATTTATGGATTAATGGGAATATCAGCCGAAAACGAAACTGATAAAATTAATGAATATGTACCAACGGTTTATATTGTTAACTCACCTGAAAATATTCTATTTGGCGAAAATAAAAATGTAGAACAATTTGAAAAGTTAGTCTCAGCATCTTATAGTGAGATTACTTTGAAATTAGAAAATGATATTCTTAAAATAGAAGAATTAACAAAAAAAGTTAATAATGAAGAAATTGATTTATTAATTGTATTTAATGATGCATTTGAGAATAATATTATTAATAAGACCAATCCGGAAGTGAGTATGTATTATAATGTAAATAATACCTATTCTCAAAATACATTCTATAAGTTTCAAACGATTTTAGGTGCTTATAGTGACTCCTTGTTAAATAATCGTATAGATAATCCAAATTTATTACAAGTATTTTATACGACTACAATTCAAAAAGGGGATGTAGAAAAAGCACAAGGACAAATGATTTCAATGATTCTACCAATGCTTATTGTCATTTACCTAATGGCTGGTGCTATGGGTGTGGGTATGGAATCAATAGCGGGAGAAAAAGAAAGAGGAACTATCGCTACATTATTAGTAACGCCAATTAAACGAAGTGAACTTGCGATTGGTAAAATTATTAGTATATCGATTATTGGCTTATTAAGTACACTTGCTTCTTTTTTAGGTTTAGTAGGAATATTACCAACTTTTGCAAAGATATCTGGTGAAACAGATGGAGCGGGATTGTCGCCAACTTATGGTCCAATGGACTATATTATGTTATTAACGATTATGTTGGTTGCAGTACTTTTATTTGTTACACTCATTGTTATCATTTCGGCATATTCTAAATCTGTTAAACAAGCAGGTTCATTAGTAATGCCAGTCTATCTTCTTGTTGTTGGTGCTGCAATGTTTAATATGTTTAACCAAACTGTAGATGAATCATTTGTACCTTACACAATACCCATATTTAATATTGTTTTATCATTAAAAGCTGTGTTTAGCTTTGATCTATTAATCACAAATTGGTTAATAACCATAGTTACTACGGTGATATATACATTAGTTTTAATTTTCATAATTCAAAAAATGTTTAGAAGCGAAAAGATTATGTTTAATAAATAGATTAATTTTTATTATAATAAAAATAAACGAATGGAGTAATAATAATGTTGTTAGAGAAATTAGCTGAAGATTTAAAAACCGCAATGAAAAGTAAAGATAAGGACCGTTTAGATACTATCAGAGCACTTAAAACGGCTCTGATGAATGAGAAAATTAAATTGATGGTCGATAATCTGACAGAAGAACAAGAAAATGGAATATTGGCACGTGAAGTTAAACAAAGAAAAGATTCAATTGTTGATTTTAAAAAAGCGAGTCGTCAAGATTTAGTTGAAAATGAAGAGAGACAATTAAAGATATTAGATACATACTTACCAAAACAATTGGATCGAGAAGAAATTATTGCTATTATTAATAAGACTTGTCAAGAAATTGGTGCTTCAAGCATAAAGGACATGGGAAAAGTAATGAGCACTATTTCTCCACTTGTTAAAGGAAAAGCAGATATGGCTTCAGTAAATGGCTTAGTTAAAGAAATATTAAGCAAATGATAAAATGTATGTGCTTACATTTTTGAATTAAGTATAAACCACTTGAAAAATATGGATAATAGTAGTAAAATTAATATGGAATTCATAATATGTGAATTATTTCACTTAAATTAAGGAGGATTTACAAATGGCAGTTAAAGTTGCAATTAACGGATTTGGACGTATCGGACGTTTAGCTTTCCGTTTAATGTTCAATGATCAAAACTTTGAAATCGTTGCTATTAACGATTTAACAGATGCTAAAACATTAGCACACTTATTAAAATACGATTCAGCTCAAGGTAGATATAATTTACCAGTTGAAGCTAAAGAATCATCAATCGTGGTAGATGGTAAAGAAGTTACTATTTACGCTGCGAAAGACCCTAAAGAATTACCTTGGGGTAAATTAGGTGTTGATGTTGTAATTGAATGTACAGGTGTTTTCACTGATAAGGCGAAAGCTGAATCACATATCGTAGCAGGTGCTAAACATGTAATTATATCAGCTCCAGCAACAGGTGATTTAAAAACAGTTGTATTCAATGTTAACCATGATACATTAGATGGTAGTGAAACAGTTATTTCTGGTGCTTCTTGTACTACAAACTGTTTAGCTCCTATGGCAAAAGTTTTACAAGACCAATATGGTATTGTTGAAGGATTAATGACAACAATTCATGCATATACAAATGACCAAAACACATTAGACGCTCCACATAGAAAAGGTGACTTACGTCGTGCACGTGCTGCAGCAGCAAACGTTATTCCAAATTCAACAGGTGCTGCTAAAGCAATCGGTTTAGTTATTCCAGCATTAAATGGAAAATTAGACGGTTCTGCTCAACGTGTTCCTGTAATTACTGGATCAGTTACTGAATTAGTAACTGTACTAGAAAAACCAGTTACAGTTAAAGAAGTAAATGCTGCTATGAAAGCTGCTGCTAATGATTCATATGGATATACTGAAGATGAAATTGTATCATCTGACGTTATCGGAATTACTTACGGTTCATTATTTGATGCTACTCAAACTAGAGTATTAACAGTTGGAGACAAACAATTAGTTAAAACTGTAGCTTGGTATGATAATGAAATGAGCTATACAGCTCAATTAGTTCGAACAGCTAAACACTTTGGTGATTTAATCGCTAAAAAAGCTTAATTTAAGATAATATATAAATCAGTCACAGTAATGTGGCTGATTTTTTTATCTTAAAAATATAAACATAATTAGAATACCTTAATAATAAGATAGTTATAGTTATAAAATTATTATGGAGGTATTATATGGAAAAGTTTGAAAGTATTTTAGACAATATTGTCGAAAAAATAATATGGGGATGGCCTTTAATCATAATATTGTTATTAATGGGAATTTATTTTACCGTTAAAACAAGATTTGTCCAATTAAGATATCTATTATTAATGCCTAAATTAATGTTTCAAAAAAGTGATGATGATTCTAAAATTACACCTTTTCAAACCATTTCATTAATATTAGCTAATCATGTTGGTACGGGTAATATAATAGGTGTTTCCATTGCAATTATGTATGGTGGACCAGGTGCAGTATTCTGGATGTGGGTAACTGCGATAATTGGTTCAGCTTTGTCATTTGTTGAAAATACATTAGGACAAATGTATAAAGTAGAAGTTAATAATGAGTATCGAGGAGGACCTGCTTATTACATAGCAAAAGGTTTAAAATCACCGTTTTGGGCTCATGTTATAGCCTTTGTTTTTTTAATTTGTTTAGGATTAATGATGCCAACAATCCAATCTGCAGCAATTTCTACAACTCTTAATTTTAATTTTAGTATTTCTAAATATATCATTGGACTTGTTGTAACTTTTACATTAGCAATAATCATTATAGGTAATTCAAAAAAGATTGTCGTTATGTCAGAAATTATGGTGCCAATCATGGCCTTCTTTTATCTATTTATCTCGTTCATTGTTATTCTAATTAATATTAATAAATTAGATGATGTATTCATGTTAATCATTAATAATGCCTTAAATAAAAATGCCTTTTTTGGTAGTATTATTGGTAGTGCTATTAGTTTTGGAGTAAGAAGAGGATTATTTTCTCACGAAGCAGGTCTCGGTTCTTCACCAAATATATCGGCATCAGCAAATGTCAAACATCCGGTACATCAGGGATTAATATCAGCCTTTTGTGTTTTCATTGATACGATATTAATCTGTTCAGCAACAGCGATAATGATTTTCATCACCGATTCTTATAATGTAGTTAGTGGAAATAAATTTTTATTCACGGGTTTAGTTAATGTGGATAGTGAACAATACGTCCAATATGCGATTGACACGGTTTTTAAAAACCTTGGTGCCATATTTGTTTCAATTTCAATTTTTTTCTTTGCCTATGCTTCTCTAATTGGTGGGTTTTTCAATGCACAATCAAATATTATCTTTTTGTTTAAAAAAGAAAAACAATATAAAATAGCCAATAAAATATATAAAATTGTTTTTTTGTTAATTATATTACTAAGTTCAATTTTTGATACTCGCTTAGCTTGGAAATTTACTGATATAGGAATTGGTATAGCTTCTTTACTCCATTTATTCGTTTTATTTTTATTGCGAAACAAAGTTATTGATTCATTAAAGGATTTTGAGGTAAAATATAAGAAGAAAGATAATTCAAGATATGTTAATGAAGAATTAGATTGCTGGAAAAAGTAGGTGTGAATATGAAAATTGCCATATTAAGTATTGGCGATGAAGTTGTAATGGGCAAAACCGTAAATACGAATGCCAGTTATATTGCTAAAGAATTGCAAAACAAACATTTTGTTGTATCTAGTCATTTGACAGTTCGAGACACATATGATGAAATATTAAATGGTTTTGATTTTTTGTTTAAAAATAGTGATTGTATTATAACGACAGGTGGTTTAGGTCCAACTGTAGATGATTTAACAAAGGAAGCAGTAGGGTTATTTTATAATGAAGAGTTTGTTTTAAATGAATCTGAACTTGAAAAAATAAGAGTTTATTTTTCAAAAATGAATAAAGATATGCCAAAGAGTAATGAAAAGCAAGCATGTTTTTTAAAAAACTCAACTATCATTAAAAATGATAATGGGACTGCTCCAGGTATGTTAGTGGAAAGAAATAATAAAATAGTCATAAACTTACCTGGTCCACATAAAGAAATGGAACCCATGCTCCATGATTTTGTGATACCCTATTTAGTTAACAAATTTGCTCAAGATATTATTGAGAAGAAGTATCGTTTAATGAATATCGGCGAATCACACGCTGAAGAACTATTAAAACCACTATATGAAAAGTTTAAAAATATAAAAATTGCACCTTATGCTAGTGTTGGTGTTGTAGATTATATTATTTCTACAAATAATAAAGAAGAATCAGATCACATAATCAAAGCTGCAAAGATATTTGAAGATATTATGGCTGATTATATAGTAGGTGATTGTTCTAAAGAAATTAATAAAATAATTGTCGATTTACTTACAGATAAAAAATTAACAATAGCTTGTGCAGAATCGTGTACTGGTGGAATGATCTCATCATACCTTGTAGATGTTCCAGGTAGTTCAATTGTATTTTTGGAAGGTATGGTCACATATAGTAATGAAGCTAAAATAAGTAGACTAGGAGTTAAAGAAGAAACATTAGATAAATTTGGAGCTGTTTCTGAAGAAACTGCTTTTGAAATGGCTAAAGGCATCGTTTTAAAAAGTGGTGCTAATATTGGCATTGTTACTACTGGAATAGCAGGACCTGGTGGCGGAACAGATGAAAAACCAGTTGGCTTAGTTTATACCGCAATATGTTATAAAGATAAGGTACTTGTTTTTAAAAATATTTATAATGGAGATCGCTATAAAATTAGATTAAGAACAAATATGGGATTATTATACAATCTCTTCAAATTTATAAAAACGCTTTAATTGTGAAAATATTACTAATTAAATTGAAATTTTTACCAACTAATATTATAATGATATTGACATAAATTATAGGAGGATTAAATTATTATGGCTAAAAAAACTGTTAGAGACATAAAAATTAAAGGTCGTAAAGTTTTAGTTCGTGTTGACTTTAACGTACCAATGGATAAAAAAACTCGTGAAATTACAGATGATAACCGTATCGTTCAAGCATTACCAACTATTCAATATTTAGTTGATCAAGGTGGTAAAGTAGTATTATTTTCACATTTAGGTAAAGTTGAAACGGTTGAAGACAAAGCTAAAAATAGTCTTGCTCCAGTAGCAAAAAGATTATCTAGTTTGTTAGGTAAAGAAGTTAGATTCGTTCCTGTAACACGCGGACCTGAATTAGAATCAGCCATAAATGAATTAAAAGAGGGCGATGTATTATTATTTGAAAATACTCGTTTTGAAGATATTGAAGGGAAAAAAGAATCTAAAAACAATCCTGAACTTGGAAAATACTGGGCATCTTTAGGTGACCTATTTGTTAATGATGCATTTGGAACTGCACATCGTGCTCATGCATCAAACTCAGGAATTGCTTCTAATTTAGAGTGTGTTTCTGGCTTCTTAATGGAAAAAGAAATTAAATTCATTGGTGGAGCAGTTGATAATCCGGTTCATCCTTATATAGCAATCTTAGGTGGAGCTAAAGTATCTGATAAAATTGCTGTTATTGAAAATTTATTAAATAAAGCAGATAAAGTTTTAGTTGGTGGAGGAATGATGTTTACCTTCCTAAAAGCTAAAGGTTTAAATATAGGTAAATCACTGGTAGAAGATGATCGTTTAGAATTTGCTAAATCATTAATCGAAGTAGCTGGAAATAAATTAGTGTTACCAGTTGATACATTGGCTGCAAAAGCTTTTGCTAATGATGCTGAATTCCGTGTTTGTTCAGTTGAAGATATTAAAGCTGATGAAATGGGTCTAGACGTTGGACCAAAAACTGTTGAGTTATTTACTAATGTACTTAAGGGAGCAAAAACCGTTGTATGGAATGGCCCTATGGGTGTGTTTGAAATGGAAAACTTCGCAAAGGGAACAGTTGGTGTTTGTGAAGCTATAGCTAACTTGAAAGGTGCTACTACTATAATCGGTGGTGGAGATAGTGCTGCAGCAGCTATTCAATTAGGATATGCTGATAAATTTACACATATTTCTACTGGTGGAGGAGCATCTCTTGAATACCTAGAAGGTAAAGAATTACCTGGTGTAACTTCTATCGCAAATAAATAATTAAAATATAATTAAATTAAAAATCATCCGGATTAAATTTGGATGATTTTTTTATTGTTTAAACTAATAACTTCATGATATAATATCAATTAAGGTCGGTGATAAATATGAGTAAAATAAATGTAAAAATAAAATTTTCACCATTATTTATGTGGAATGTATTTGGAACTGCAAAAGTTATGGTTGATAATGAATTTGTTGAAGAAACAAAAGAAATAACTTCGTTAGATTTTAATGATTTACAAAAACATCATGTTTATTTGGAATTTACAAAAAGACCAGTAGTGACAAATTATATTAAAATCGAGACAAAGAAAAGTACTGAGTTAGAATTATTATGTGGTATAAAATATCTTTATTTAGGATATGTATTTAAATTAATTATCTTAGCAGCATTATTTTTATTTTATTATTTTATTATTAAAATAAATAATCGGGTAATAACAAATCAAGATTATAAAATATATTATGCGATTGGATTACTGATCTTTGTTGTTTTTTGTTTGGATTCACTTTTAAATTATTTAATTGAAAAAAATCCTAATAAATTTATTTATTTTAAGGAAGTTATAAACAAAAAAAGTAAATAATAAATTTATATTGACATATACTAAATAATAAGATAAATTAATATATATAAATGACATTGAAGGAAAGAGTAAATAATAATACCTTACTAGAGAGCTCTCTTGGTGGAAATGAGCAAGGTAAAAGTTATTGAACATGGCTCCAGAGTCGAATATTTGAAATATAGTAGAATATTCCGTTTATCGCGTTAAGATATCGAGTGTGCCATTTTTTTGGCAAACTAGGGTGGTATCACGGTTTAATCGCCCCTAGCTATATTTTAGCTAGGGCTTTTTTTATTTTTATAAATTACTATTAAAGGAGTGAAATATATGTCAAAACCAACTTTTTATTTAACTACACCAATTTATTATCCAAGTGGTAGATTTCATATCGGTCATGCTTATACCACAGTAGCAGGTGATGCATTAGCGAGGTATAAAAAATTAAAAGGATATGATGTTTATTACCTAACAGGTACAGATGAACATGGTCAAAAAATACAAAAAAAAGCAGAGGAAAATAATATCACACCAATTGAATATATTGATCCAATTATTAAAGAAGCAAAAGAACTGTGGAAAAGACTTGATATTCAATATGATGATTTTATCAGAACAACTGAAGAACGACATGTTGCAGCTGTACAAAAAATATTTCAAAAATTTGTTGACCGAGGAGACATTTATAAAGGTGAATATGAAGGATGGTATTGTACACCATGTGAATCATTTTTCACGGAAACACAATTAGTAGATCATAAATGTCCTGATTGTGGTCGAGAAGTAAATAGGGTTAAAGAAGAAGCGTACTTCTTTAAAATGAGTAGATATGCAGATCGATTATTAAAATTCTATGAAGAAAATGTAGAATTTATCGAACCTGAATCTCGTAAAAATGAAATGATTAATAATTTTATTAAACCAGGACTAGAAGATTTGTGTGTATCTCGAACTTCCTTTGATTGGGGTATTAAAGTTCCAAATGATCCTAAACATATAGTATATGTATGGATTGATGCATTAACAAATTATATTACAGCATTAGGATACACTAGCAACGATGAAACTTTATTCAAAAAATATTGGCCAGCTGATGTACATTTAGTAGGTAAGGAAATAGTTAGGTTTCACACTATTTATTGGCCAATTATGTTAATGGCATTAGAATTACCATTGCCCAAAAAGGTATTTGCACATGGCTGGATATTAATGAAAGAAGGAAAAATGTCAAAGTCTAAAGGTAATGTTGTATATCCTGGGATGTTAATCGATCGATATGGATTGGATCCCGTGAGATATTTCTTATTAAGAGAATTACCATTTGGCTCTGATGGAGTTTTTACACCGGAAGCATTTGTGGAAAGAATTAATTATGATTTAGCGAATGATTTAGGTAACTTATTAAATAGAACAATTTCGATGACAAATAAATATTTTAATGGAGAAATAAAAGACTATCCAACAAAAGTTACTCAATTAGACAATGGATTACAATTATTTGTGAAAGAAAAAATTGATTTATACGAAGCCGCAATGGAAAAATTAAAATTCTCTGTTGCATTACAAGAAGTTTGGTCTATTGTTTCAAGAGCAAATAAATTTATTGATGAAACAGCACCTTGGGTTTTAGCTAAAGATGAAACTAAAAAGGGTGAATTATATTCAGTTCTATATCATTTAGTAGAAAGTTTAAGAATAGTATCCATTCTAGTTAGTCCAGTATTAACGCAAACGCCAATAAAAGTATTTGAGCAACTAGGTATTATAAGAGAAGAATTTAAACAATACGATTCTATAAGACAGTTTGGTGCTATCAATAATATAAAAGTAACTAATAATCCTATACCTATTTTCCCGAGATTAGACATTGAAGTAGAAATAAATTATATTAAAGATCAAATGACTGGTAAAACAGATGAGTTAAAACCAGTTGTACAAAAACCACAAGTTGAAGAAATTACAATAGAAGATTTTGCGAAAGTTGATCTTCGTGTTGGTCAAATTCTAGAGTGTAAAAAACATCCTAAAGCTGACAGATTATTAGTTTCAAAAATTGATTTAGGTTTTGAGACAAGACAAATAGTTTCTGGTATCGCCGAACATTATAAACCAGAAGATTTAATAAATAAAAAGGTAATCGTTGTTTCTAATTTAAAACCAGTAACACTTCGAGGAGAATTATCTGAAGGCATGATTTTAGCAGCTAGTTTTGAGAAGGATTTGACAATAGCAACTGTATTAAAAGACTTACCTAATGGTGCAAAGGTCAAATAATTAACAAAACACCTATTTATATTAAAAAAATGTAAAAATTTCTTGACATTTGACCCGTTTTTTTATATCATATAGTTTGGTACATTACCCTTCCACTTTTTTGCCCCCACAAAAAAAGTGAAAATTAAGTATAAAAAATTAAATTAAAAAATCTATGCAGGAGGATACTAAAAATGATGCGTACAACATTTATGGCAAACGCACAAACAGTAGAACACAAATGGTATGTTGTTGACGCCACAGGTAAAGCTTTAGGACGTTTATCATCTGAAGTTGCTACTTTATTACGCGGAAAACATAAACCTACTTTTACACCACATGTTGATTGTGGAGATTTCGTTATCGTAATCAATGCAGACAAAATTGAATTAACTGGAGACAAATGGAATAAAAAATTATACATACATCACTCAATGCATCCAGGCGGATTAAAGGTTAGAACAGCAAAAGTTATGAATGCAACACAACCTGAAAAGATGTTAGAACTAGCTATATTTGGTATGTTACCAAAGGGTAGTTTAGGTAGACAAGTTGGTAATAAGTTATTTGTTTACCGTGGAAGCGAGCATCCACACGCTGCACAAAAACCTGAAGTTTACGAACTTTCAGAATAATTAAGGAGGAAGCATTTATATGGACAAAGTACAATATTTAGGAACTGGTAGACGTAAAAGTTCAGTTGCTCGTGTTCGTTTATTACCAGGAACAGGTAAAATTGAAATTAATGGACGTCAATTTGATGAATATATCCCAAGCCCAGCTACAAGATTAGATATTTTACAACCTCTATCATTAACAGAAAATGTTAGTAATTATGATGTTTTAGTTAATGTGTTTGGTGGTGGAATCACAGGTCAAGCAGGTGCAATTCGTTTAGGAATTACTCGTGCATTACTTGTAGCAAGTAAAGATTATCGTGATACATTAAAAAAAGCAGGATTAGTAACTCGTGATCCACGTGCTAAAGAACGTAAAAAATACGGTCTTAAAAAAGCTCGTCGTGCTCCACAATTCTCAAAACGTTAATTTTGTTTTCAAACGATATCCATTTGGATATCGTTTTTTTTATAATTTTTGAATTAATCTTAACTGAATGTAACATACTAGTAGAAGTAAAAGGTGGAAGCAATTCCCATTTGACACAAATATTAGTTTGTGGTAATATCATATCCTGCTTGTTGATAATGATATATCAATCAATGTTTGATAAAAGAATTGACAAGAGTTAGTGAAAGTGATAAAATCAGTAAACGTCGAAGTAAATAACAAATAAAAAAATAAAAAAAAGTTATTGACAAGTTTCGACAAAAGTGATAAAATTCTATCTTGTCAGCGCGATGCGTTGTTATTTAATTTTAAATAAATTATTGACAATACATACGTAACATGATATAATCTTAAAGCACTGAAAAAAG
>JARDZP010000040.1 GCA_029240795.1 Haloplasmataceae bacterium
ATTATTAATCCTAATTCTGAAAACGTGAATTTATACCCAGCATTAAAGGGTGTTTTTAATATAATAAATAACTAATTAGGATAGGGTGTAACTATTGAAAATGATGTAGAAGTATATTATTTCTGATTATATTAATGAATGGATTAGTGATTTAAAACTATCAATCCAAGTATTAAAACAGATAAAAAAACAAAAAATATCTTATATGTAAGTTTAGCTGATTTATCTTTATATCATTTATTAGTTCAGTTATATTTTTACATATTGGTGTTTTTAAATATAGGAGGTTTAAAAATGAGATTATTTATTGATACTGCTAATATTGAAGAAATTAAAAAAGCGAATGAGATGGGAGTTATTAGTGGAGTAACTACTAATCCATCTTTAATTGCTAAAGAAATTGCTAAAGAAGGTAGAGATTTTAAACAAGTCATCCAAGAAATTACGAGTATTGTTGATGGACCAATCAGTGCTGAGGTCATTAGTTTAAAAAGTGAAGAAATGGTAACTGAAGGAAGAGAATTAGCAAAAATTCATAAAAATATTATTGTTAAAATACCCATGACAATTGAAGGATTAAAAGCAGTTAAAGTTTTAAGTAATGAAGGAATAAAAACTAATGTGACTTTAATATTTTCAAGTGTTCAGGCTTTACTAGCAGCACGCAGTGGTGCAACATATGTATCACCTTTCTTAGGCAGAATAGATGACATTGGTTGGGATGGTTTACAACTTATAGAAGACATTGTCACTATTTTTGATACACATGCCATAACAACTGAAATTATTGCTGCGAGTATTCGTCATCCACAACACGTATCTCAAGCTGCTATGTTAGGTGCACATATCGCAACCGTTCCTTATAAAGTAATAGAACAAATGACTAAACACCCACTTACAGACAAAGGGATCGAAGGATTCTTAAAAGATTGGGAAAAAGCATTTAACAAATAATTAATACTTTTATCATTAAAAAAGCATATTGATGGAAATTGTTTATTTGAATATTTATAATAAAAGTATCGAATTTCTTTCGATGCTTTTTATTGTATTAATTAATTAATGAAGTCTAAAAATAAAATAGAAATTATAGGAGGTATAAAATGGAACATGAAAATAAACTTTATGTAACTGAAACTAAAATTGGTAAAAAAGCACCATTATTTGAAATGGAAGCTGTTCTTGCTAAAGGTGAAGGACTTGAACGTTTTGGATCTGTCGATATGGAAAAACTTCTTGATGAAGGTAAATGGATCGTTCTTTACTTCTATCCATTAGATTTTACATTTGTATGCCCAACTGAAATAAGAGAATTCAATACTTTATATCCAAAATTCATAGAATTAGGTGCAGAAGTAATCGCGGTATCAACAGATAGTTTACATTCTCACTTAGCTTGGCAAAATCATGAATTAGGTCGTTTAGATCATCCACATGCTGCTGATAAATCACATGTTGTATCTGAAGCTTATGGTGTGTTAGATGATGAAAAAGGTATTGCTTGGCGTGGGACATTCCTTATTGCTCCAAATGGAGTTTTAAAACATTTGTCAATTAATCATGGTGAAGGTGGACGTAATGTTGAAGAAATTTTACGTTTACTAGAAGTTTTCAAAAATGAAATTGAGGGTAAAATGGTTCCTTGTGGTTGGAAACATGGAAAAGAATTTTTAACTACTAAATAATAATTTTTAAAAATACTACGATCATTCGTAGTATTTTTTATTTTCTTAAAAAGTATTTGAATAAATTAATTATCACGATATAATAATATATGAAAAGAATATTTATTTTAAGTGTTTAACAGTATGTACTGTTGAAAAGAAATGATACTTTTACTACACTTTACTCTGTAAAATGTTAAATGATAAAGAAAAAGTGCATTTTATGAATGGTAAATACGATTAAGTAATAATAGTCTACTAGATTTTATTATTATATTGTTGTATAATTTTATTAATATAAAGTCTATTGGAGGAATTGTTGTGGCAAGAAAATTTGAACAAAAAGAAATCGATTTATTATATGAAAAATTGAATCCTGACGAAGAGGTCTTATGGCGAGGAAAACCACGATTAGTTCCTAATTTGTCATTTTTAACGAGTATATTATTAATATTATTAATAACAGTCTTATTTACTGGTGTTGTATTCGTATATTATACATTTGGTATATGGTATGAAAATTGGTATTTAGTAGGTTTAATTTTATTGGATATATCGATTATAATTTACATTATATTTTTTAATCGTCAATTCGCTAAAAATATTATTAATGTTTTTTATGCAGTAACAAATAAGCGATTAATTATTTATAGTAATAAAAATAATAATATAGTTTTTTATAAATTATTTAATACTATTAAAATTCTAAATTTAAAAAAGACATTGTTCAATACAACTTCAATTATTTTTGATGTTGAAATACTGAATGATAATATTAAAGAAATCGGCTTTAATAATATTGAAAACGCTGATGAAGTATTTGGATTAATTAAACACCAAATTCAACATACAAAAAACAAAGAATAATAACGAAACCCACTTTTTATTGAAAGTGGGTTTTACTTTATTTCTGTATACTTTATTAAGTATTCTTCTAAAGTCAAATTTTGTTTGGTGATTATTTCAGCAACTTGTGAACCAACATATCTTATGTGCCATGGTTCATAGTTATAACCGGTTAAATGTTCCTTATCTTTAGGATATCTAATAATAAAGCCATATTTATAAGCATTACCTTGTAAAAATTTTCCTTCGTTAGTTTGAGCAAATTCTTCAATTAATAAGAATTCTACTGACTTAGCAGTTAAATCAACTGCATATCCTGTTTGATGTTCACTATGACCAGCTCTAGCGCTATACCTGTCAGCGTCGCTTCCTTCAATGATGTATTGATTATAGATCCGATCTTGCTTTTCATAAGAACGGTATCCATTAGATAAGTATAAGTATATTCCCTTTTTTTTTGCAGCTTCAAATAATTCAAATAATGCATCATAAGTTTCTTGTTTGACAAAATTTCTTGTTGTTTCTTGTGGTATTAGTAAATTTAATTTTTCTGGAAATACTAAATCCTTTGGAACATAATCATCTTTTAAATAATAATTTTTATTTACTAACATTAAATTATTATCAACATTGATCGCGTTTTGGACATTTGAATAAAAATTGATCATTAAATTAGGATGGTTCACGGTATTTATTGTTTCTAAATAACTCATTTGTTTACTTAATCTTATTGTTTCATAATGCTCAAAACTTTCAAATTTAAAGTTTTTGTAATTTAAATATGGAAATAATGCGTTTTTAGGTATTTGTTTAGTGATAATCAAACTTGTTTGTTCTTCAGATAATTTTGTGCTCAATACTGCTAAATCATCATTGTTGTAACCTAACTTTGTAAAATCATCGACTGTGGTGCTATTTGTTAATGTAAGATTAATAAGTTTTATTTCTTCACCATGATTAATAAATAAGATTATGAATGCAAATATTAATGTTGAAGAAAATAATAATTTTTTAAGCATTTTATCACCATTTTCGTATATTTATTTAATAAAATGTGAAATTATGGTAAAATTTAGTATGATTTGTTAATTTAAAGGAGATTTAAATGAAAAAACTGATTTTAATTGATGGCAATAGTCTTTTATTTAGAGCGTACTTTGCGACTTCATATACAGGTAATATAATGAAAAACTCAAAAGGAATACCAACTAATGCCTTATATGCATTTTCAAATATGATGATGAATATTTTAGATAATTATAAATTTAGTCATATTTTAGTGGCGTTTGATGCAGGAAAAACAACGTTCCGGCATAATGAATTTAAAGAATATAAAGGAACACGAAAACCATTACCACAAGAACTACTTGAACAAATACCTCTAGCAAAACAATTTTTAGACGTTGTAAACGTAAAAAGATATGAGTTAGAATTGTATGAAGCAGATGATATTATTGGTACTTTATCAAAATCAGCAGGTAATACAGATTTTGATGAAATAGAAATTATCTCTAGTGATAAAGATTTACTGCAATTAATCACAGATAAGACTCATGTTAGTTTGACACAAAAAGGTTTATCAGAAATAGAAACTTATGATGCATCTGCCCTTAATGATAGATTTGGAGTAACTCCAAAACAAATTATTGATTTAAAAGGATTAATGGGCGATCCTTCTGATAACATTCCTGGAGTTCCGGGTGTTGGTGAGAAGACAGCTATTAAATTAATTAATGAATATGATTCGGTCGAAAATTTAATCGAACATATCAATCGTTTAGCTGGTAAATTAAAAGAAAAAATTGAAACGAATAAAGACCTTGCCTTATTAAGTAAAAGATTAGCAACAATAGATATTGACTCACCTATTACGATCACATTGGATGAAGTAGAATATCAAAAATATGATGTAAATAAATTAATAGAATTTTATCAATATTTAGATTTTCATTCTTTAATTAAAAGAGTTAATATGAAACAATCAGCAAATGTAAATCTAAGTGAAGAACTATTTGAATATAAACTTGTTGATGATACATTTCCTATTGAAACGATCTTAACTGATCATTCATTTATTATTATTGAGACGTTCGGGTTAAATTATCACAAAAGTAAAATATTAGGAATTGCGATAGTTAATGAATTAGGGAAGTATTTCATTCCATTTGAAGTAATGGAATCGTCACTTACAATGAGCATGTTTTTATCTGATAAAAACTTTAAAAAAAATATTTTTGACTATAAAAAAGCTAAAGTAGCATTAAGATGGCACGGGTATGATTTAAATGGAGTTGAATTTGATTTATTAACTGCAGCATATATTGCTAATCCTTCTACTACAAAAGAAGACTTGCGGGTTATAGCGACTTATTATAATTTGAATGATGTTAGCTATGATGAAGAAGTATATGGTAAAAATACAAAGTATGCGATACCTGAACAAAATGTAGTCGCTACTCATGCGGTGAAAAAAGCTTTAATTTTACAAAAATTAAAACCTATTGTTACTCATAAACTTAAGGAAAATGACCAATACGAACTATATAAACAATTAGAATTACCCTTATCATTTGTTTTAGCGGATATGGAATATGAAGGTATTAAAATAGATCAAAAAAATCTAAATGAACTTGGTGAAAAAATTAAAACCAAAATTGATGCATTAGAAAAAGATATCTATCAATTAGCGGGAAAAGAATTTAATATTGGTTCAACTAAACAACTTGGAGAGGTTTTGTTTACTGATTTAAACTTAACTTCAGGTAAAAAAACAAAAACAGGTTATTCAACTAATATTGATGTATTAGAAAAATTAATTAATGAACATCCTGTCATTGAAAAAATCATAGAATACCGCACCTTTACAAAACTATATAGTACTTACATAGAAGGTTTAAAACCACTTATTTTTGATGATGGTAAAATTCACACGATCTTTAATCAAACCTTAACTGCGACTGGACGATTATCTTCAAACGACCCAAATCTTCAAAATATCCCAATTCGTTATGATGAAGGTCGTCTGATTAGAAAAGCTTTTATTCCAAGTAGTAAAGAAGGAGTCATCTTAGCTGCAGATTATTCACAAATAGAATTAAGGGTTTTAGCTCATATTTCTGGAGCTCAAAATTTAATTGATGCCTTTTTACATGATTTAGATATTCATACAAAAACCGCGATGGATGTTTTTAGTGTTTCTAAAGAAGAAGTAACCTCTTTAATGCGAAGACAAGCTAAAGCTGTAAATTTCGGTATTATTTATGGAATTAGTGCCTTTGGACTTTCAGAAAACTTAGGAATTGGAACTAAAGAAGCACAAATATTTATTGAGAAATATTTAAATGCCTATCCAGGTATTAAAGATTTTATGGAAGAAATAGTTAGAAGAGCTAAATTAGATGGATATGTAGAAACGATTTATCATAGACGTCGTTATATCCCTGAATTAACTAGTAAAAATTACAATGAGAGAATGTTTGGTGAACGAACTGCGATGAATGCTCCTATTCAAGGTAGTGCTGCTGATATTATAAAAATAGCGATGATCAATGTTTATAATCGCATGGAAAAAGAAAACCTACAGTCAAAATTATTAGTTCAAGTACACGATGAATTAATCTTTGACGTTAGGAAAGAAGAGCTAGAAATGGTGGAAAAGATTGTTAAAGAAGAAATGGAGCACGCAGTTGAATTAAAAGTACCATTAAAAGTTGATATGGATTACGGTCTAACATGGTATGATGCTAAGTAGTATTTATAACCGTTAATTCATACATTTATAGGAAAGGTATATTTTACATAATAGCTGACTTTTGTCAGCTTTTTGTGTGTTTATTGGTTACTTATTCATATTCTTTTAATTTATTAAATATATTAGTATAGACAAATTTAATTAGTTATATATTTTTATACTTTAAGGAGATTATTATGAAATTAAGTAAATTAAGAGTATTCATTTTATTTATTTTTTTATTTACATTTTTTATAAAAACCAATAATGTTCATGCTAGTGTTGTAAATAGTTGTGAAACGGATAAGTTAGCTCCGATAATAACAGGGGTTAAAGAATGGAATTTACTATTAGGACAAGAGATGCCTGACTTTAGTATATACATTCTGATTGAAGATAATTGTGAGCCAGAACCCACATTAAATATCATTACAAATTATATAAATATTAATGTTGAAGGTTCATATCCATTAACATATATAGCGACAGACTCGAATTCTAATGTCTCTCGGGCTACTGTTAATGTGAATGTTAAAGAAGATATTACTCCACCAGAGTTTATTGGTTTGAAAAATTTTGAACGCGAAGTATTTTCCAATTTAACGAGTGAAGATTTTTTAGACGGAGTAACGGCCAATGATTTATTTGATGGAGATATAACCCATAAGATTATAGTGGATTATTCTAAAGTTAATCCTAATGTTGTTGGTAATTATGAAGTAATTTTTATAGTATCAGACGCAAACTCAAATTCAGTTACTAAAAAAGTTACACTTAATATTGTGGATAGAACTAAACCTAATTTTACACTGATATCTCAACCTATAGAGGTATTAACAAAATCGGTAAATTGGTTAGATTATATAGTTGTAGAAGATAATTATGATTTAAATCCGAATATCTCTGTCACTTATGCGGTAAATTTAAATAAAATTGGTAGATACACAGTAGTCTACAATATTAAAGATAAATATGGAAATGAAAATGAAGCAGTTCTAGAAGTAAACGTTGTAGATACATCTGTTCCAGTTATCAATATTGATAATTATGAAATTGAAGTATTTAGTAATGAAGTTAATTGGTCTGAAATAGTAGAAGTAACGGACAATTATGATCAAAATCCACGAATATTATATGATAGTTTGGAAGTTAATTATATTAAAATAGGTACTTATAATGTCATATATACAGTAATTGATAGTTCAAATAATACAACAGAAAAAACAATATTAGTTTATGTTGTTGATAAAGTAAATCCTACAATAAAAAACTTAACTAATTTTAATATTTTAATTGGTTCTTCAAAACCAAATTGGATTGAGAACATTTTAGTTGAAGACAATTATGATCACATCATAACGAATGAAAAAGTCATTGTAGATGATAAAAATGTAAATTTAAATCTAGAAGGCATTTATCAATTAACTTACTCTGTTATGGATTCAAGTGGGAATAGTACAATTGAAACAGTTCTGGTTAGAGTATATGATAATGTCTTTCCTGTTTTTTCTGATTTACATGACTTTAACATTGCAACTAAAAGCAATAATGTCGATTTTATGACTGGTGTAACAGCAACTGATAATCTGAATGGGGATATATCAAGTCATATTTTTTACGATGATAAAAATATCACTTATGACAAAGTTGGCGTATATCAATTAAGATATTTTGTATCAGATTTAAGTGGAAATATCACTGAAGCATTTGTCAATGTTTTTGTAAATTATGATCTCCAAAAACCAATTATATTTGGTTTGAGTAATAAAACGTTAGAAATAAATACTATGCTAGATGATTGGTTAGAGGGTGTTTATTTTGTTGATGATTATGATCAAGAATTGCAAATCGATGTTGACTTAAGTAAATTAGATATATCAAAAACGGGTAATTATATAGTTACTTATAATGTATTAGATGATGCTGGTAATAAAGGGTCTGAATCTATTACGGTTAAGATTGCTGATACTTTCAAACCAGTTATAACCGGACTTATTGATAAAACAGTTGAGATTAATACAGAGTTAAATCTATTAAGCGGTTTAATTGTTACTGATAATAGTGGCGAAATCTTAGTTATTCATGTTGATTCTAAAGTAGAAATGAACAAATTAGGAATCTATATTGTAAATTATAATGTTTCTGATTCTTCAAATAACAAAGTAATCGAAACGATCACCATTACAGTCGTTGATACAACTAAACCCAATATAACAGGTACTATGGATAAAACAGTAGAAATAAATTCAGATTATTACCCATTAGATGGATTAAATGTGACTGATAATAGCGGAGAAGTTTTAGTTATAAGTGTAGATTCAACAGTAGTAATAAATAAGTTAGGAAATTATACAGTAACTTACTCGACAATAGATTCATCAGGAAATAGTATAGTAGAAACTATTACTGTTACGGTTGTTGATACATCAAAACCAGTAATAAATGGTGTAAGTGACAAAGAAATTAAAAAAGGAAAAACTTTTAGTCCATTAGCAGGTATTAGTGCTACTGATAATGATAGTGATATTACAAATAATATCATTGTAACAGGTGAATATAACTCGAAAATAGTTGGGGAGTATTTGATAACTTTAACAGTATCAGATGAAAGTGGTAATAAGACTTCAACAAGTTTCACACTTGTTGTTAATCCTAATAATTCTTCAATTATTATTTTGTCTATTATTTTCATAAGTTTGATTTTAATAGGAACTGCTTTTTACTTCTTAAATAAAAAGTATAAATGGATTAATTTTAATCATATATATAAAAAAATCTTTATTAAAAATAAAAATAATGTATGATTTTTTAGTTGCTTTCGTTTCATTAATTTATAAAAAAACCGCATAAGAGTTTCTCATGCGGATTTCTCTATTTTAAGGTATTTATTGACAAATTATCAGAAAAATTGAAAAATTTAATATAATACACTATAATTATTAGGTAACATAGAAAAGTAGGTGAAAATATGCCGGAACTACCAGAAGTTGAAACAGTTAGACAAACACTTAGACGTAAAATAATGAATAAAACAATTATAGGTGTAGATATATTATATGAAAATATTATAAAAACAGATTTAAATAAATTTAAACAATCAATTATTAATCAAAAAATTAATGAAATAGAAAGAATAGGTAAGTATCTATTAATTAAATTAGATGATTATTATTTAATTTCTCATTTACGAATGGAAGGTAAATATTTTTTACGTCCAATCGGTGAAGAAAGAAATAAACACGATCATATCATATTTAAATTTAGTGATCAGACCGAATTAAGATATAATGATGTTCGCAAATTCGGTACAATGCATTTAAAAACATTTGATGAAGTATATAGTGGTGAACCACTAGAAAAAATGGGACTAGAACCATTTGATGAAAAATTCACACTAGAATACATGTTAGCAAAGTTTAAAGGGAAAAGACCCATTAAAAGTGTATTATTAGATCAAACGATTATTTCAGGACTAGGAAATATTTATGTAGATGAAGTATTATTTTTAACAAAACTTCATCCCGAAAGATTAAGTGACAGTTTAAAAGAAAGTGATTTATTAAATATTAAAGTATCATCAATAAATGTATTGAATAAAGCTATAAAGCTAGGTGGGACAACTATAAGATCTTATTATAGTGATGATCATATTACAGGAAGATTTCAAAATGAATTACTTGTACATAGTAAAAAAGGTGAATTATGTCCAAATTGTAATGAACTGATCATTAAAATTAAAGTGGGTGGAAGAGGAACTTATTATTGTCCAAAATGTCAACCAAAATAATTATTTGTTGACAAACTAAATTGAGTGTAGTAAAACTAGTATGTATTATTTTTTATGGAGGACTTATGGCGATTATTATTGGTTTAACGGGTGGAATAGCTACAGGGAAGAGTACCGTGTCACAAATGTTTAAGCAAAATAAAATACCTGTAATCGATGCAGATATAATTGCGAGAGAAGTTTGTGAAATGAATGAGCCAGCATATTTAAAAATAGTTGAGACGTTTGGTAAAGATGTCTTAATGTGTACTGGTCACTTAAATCGCAAAAAATTAGGAAGCATTGTTTTTAATAATCGAGAAAAATTACAGAAATTAAATGAGATCATTCACCCAGAAGTGAAAAAAGTAATTCAAAAAGAAATAAATAAATTTATTTTAATGGGTACTGAATATATTGTTTTGGATGTACCTTTGTTGTTTGAAAGTAATTTTGATAAATTATGTGATATAACATTAGTTGTATTTACAAATGAAAACACACAAATTGAACGATTAATGAATCGAGATAATTTTACAAATAAGGAAGAAGCAATTAAAAGAATTAAAGCGCAAATGGATATTCATGAAAAATTAGTACTATCTGATTATAAAATTGACAATTCTATGTCAATTTTAGAAACTAGAAAACAATTTGATTCTTTTATGAAAAAATTAAAAACTAACGAAAATTAATATTATTGTATACAATCGTGTATATATCATAATTTAATATTATGAAATATCACGATTTTTTAATTATTTTTAAAAAGATGTCAATTAAGTTTGAGAAAAAGTCAGAAATCTAGTAAAATATAATTATAAATACTATAGAGGTGATAAAAATGGGATTTTTTGATGTATTGAATAAAGATGTTGAAACAAAAGATCTTCACGCTAATAATACTTTACGTACACATTATTATCGTGCAGAATATCCTAAAGCTAAAGATACGATATTACGTTACTTAAGTCAAAATAATTACAAAGTAAAAAATGTCGATGATACTTATGGAGAAATATTAGTTGAAACATCAAAATTTTATATGGTCATATCGATCAGAAAAATGACTGTTATTCAGGTTTCAATAGACGTAAAAGTTACAGTATTTTCTTTAATAGGTGGTTATAAACCCATTAAACATGTTAAAGAATTATATGATTACTGTGATAAGCAATTAACATTTGTTGGTGTAGGATTACAGCCTTAATAGGTTGTAATTTTTATTATTGGAGGTGATGATATGGAGTTAACATTACACGTTAATGATAAGTTAAAAATTTATAGTAAAACATATATTAGTGATTACCACAGTCAGGTTGTTAATTTATTATATCAACCCATAGTTGGTATTGAAACTTGTAATCTATATTTTACTTTATGGAATTTTTTTAATATTGAGAAAAATGAATTAACCCTATCACACAGACAATTATTAACCTTCTTTAACTGGGATATTACTAAGTTTATTAAGTATAGAAATAAGTTAGAGGCAATAGGATTACTAAATGTCTTTTATAATAATATAGAAGGATATTATCTATATGAATTGAGGCAACCACTAACAGCAAAACAATTTTTTCAAGATAGTAATCTAAATGTTCATTTACTTTATGTTGTAGGTGATAATATGTATGATTATCTCGAAAGAAAGTTTGTGGTAAAAAACCTTGATAAAACGCTCATGAATATAACAAAACCTTTTGAAGAGTTATATCAAATTCTTCAAGATATTCCCAACATGCCTAGTGAAAGGCAATACGTAACAAGTGACTTTACTAAATTTAGTATTCCGATTAATTATGATTTTGATTTTGAACTATTAACCATTCTTTTAAATCGACATCTCTTTAATAATGCTTTAGATGAAGTGGCAAAACAAACAATCTTACAAGTTGCTGCTTTGTATCAATTTGATGCTCAAATGATGAGTAGAATCATTGTAGAATGTATCGTTAATGATCAAGTTGATTTAAATCGACTTCATGAAGTCGCAAAAGCTTATTATAAACATTTAAATGTTAAAACTAATAATGTTGAATTAAATCCAAGTATGACAGAAAAACAATTCTATGAGTTTATAAATAAGAAGCCACAACATTTAACCAATAAAGAAAAAGCTTTACGTTCCTATAAAACTAAGACACCCCATGAATGGCTAAAAATACTCCAAAATAACACAGAAGTACCAAGTAAATCTTTAGATGTTATTAAAATTTTATATGATGAATACAAATTTAATAGTGAAGTTATTAATGTCTTAATCGAATTCATTTTTATTAGAAACGACGGAAGACTACCTGCTGAATATGCTAAAACAGTAGCTTCAACTTGGGCATATAAAAAGATTAAGACAGCGGAAGAAGCAATGGCTGAGGTAGATAAAATTAAAAACGCTGAAAATGAATTTTCTAAGCGTGGACAAGTTGCCCCAACTTATACTAAACCAAAACGGACTGTGGAAACACCTGATTGGTTAAAAGATCATCAAGAACACCGTAAAAATATTGTAGATGTTGATGAGGAACCTGCAAATGTGGATGAACTTAAAAAATTACTTGAATCATTTAAATAATGATTAAGGCGGTAGAAAAATGAAAGAGTTATCAAATTTAATAAATAAAGATCTAAATATAAGCAGTAAAGTAGATAAAATTAAACAAGACATTTTGAGAGATAAAAATTTATTGAATGATTTAAATGAGTATAATATTAAATTAACAGAAGAAAAATTAAACAACAGTTTAATTAATTTAATTACATTTAGTGAGAATAATCGAAAATGTCTGAATTGTCCAGGACTCGAAGCTTGTACTCAAGAAAACAAAGGTTATCGACCCATTTTAAAAGATGCAAATAATCATGTTAATTTACAGTATACTGCATGTGATCATCAGAAAGCTTTTGTTGCACAACAAAGTTTAGCTAATAATTTACGTTCTTTCTATATGCCTAAAAAAATCTTGAATGCATCTATCAATGATATTGATTTAAATGACCCTTCAAGAGTATCAATTATTACTAAGTTATTAACATTCGCAAAAACATATAATGGAACTACTTTTCAAAAGGGCTATTATATATATGGTAATTTTGGCGTTGGTAAAACTTATTTGTTAGCAGCAATGGCAAATGAACTGGCAAAGCGTAACATTAAAGTAGCATTTGTGTATTTACCAGATCTGATCCGTGAACTAAAAAGTGCTATTGGAACACATAATTTAGAAAGTATGATGAGTGAAATAAAAAAAATACAAGTATTAATTTTAGACGATATTGGATCTGAAATGAGTACACAATGGGTCAGAGATGAAATTATTGGTTCGATTTTACAGTATCGCATGCTTGATGAACTTCCAACATTCTTTTCATCCAATAAATCAGTAGATGAATTGATTAAATTTTACTCAATTACAAACGATAACGTAAAAGATGAGATCAAAGCTGAAAGAATTGGCGATAGAATTAAAGCATTAACGAATGAAGTAAAAGTAATGGGAAAAAATTATCGTTACTAAGTATTTTTCGCTTGCTTTTACATATTATAAGTATTATAATACTCATATAATAACCAAATGTATTGATAAGGATAACACTAATATTAACTACTCATAGAGAGGGAATCCTAGGCTGAAAGATTTCTAGTAAAGGATTATTAGTTACTACCTTTAAACTGAACTCGAAAGAGATTTCGTATGCCTGCGTTAAAGGTTTTAAGCATAATATAATTATATTATGAAATTAAGGTGGTACCACGAGCTTTTCGTCCTTTGACGAGAAGCTTTTTTTTATTTTAAAGGAGTGATTTAATGAACTTAAAGTATCTTATTAAAACAATATTAATTGCGTTCTTTATTTATTTTGTAAGTATTATGCTTACTACATTTCTATTAAGATATGTTATGTTTATTCCCGTACCCATCGTTTTAGCATTTGAATCATCTTTTTTTCTAACATATTTATATGGTCAATACGTGATCTTTAATTCACTAAGAAAAGGTATTCAATTTGATAAATTGAAACAATTTAAAGTTTATTTATATATATGGTTAATTGTTATGGTTATTATGACAATAATCAATTATATAGTCTATTAAGAATGGAGGAATACAAATGTTAAAAATTACTTTCCCAGATGGAAGTGTTCGAGAGTTTGAAAAAGGTGTAACAATTAGTGATGTTGCAGGAGCAGTTTCATCTAGTTTACGCAAAAAAAGTTTAGCTGGGTTCGTTAATGATGTATTATATGATATTAATCGTCCGATTAATGAAGATGCTAATGTACGAATCATCACTACAGATGACCAAGAAGCAAATGAAATATTAAATCACTCAACAGCTCACCTATTAGCACACGCTGTTAAGAGACTATACCCTCATGCATTATTTTGGGTGGGTCCGGTTGTTGAAGAAGGATTCTATTATGACATCGATTTAGGTGTTGATTCACTAAATGAAGAACATTTAGTTAAAATTGAAAAAGAGATGGCTAAAATCGTGTCTGAAAATATTTCAATTGAACGGTTGGAATTATTAAAACAAGAAGCTCTAAAAATGTTTGAAAAAGATCCATATAAAATTGATTTAATTCAAAATTTAGATGAAAATGAAATTATTACTGTTTACAAACAAAATGATTTTGTTGACCTTTGTCGTGGCCCACATCTAACAAAAACAGGACAAATCAAAGCCTTTAAGTTAACTAAAGTAGCGGGTGCTTATTTTAAAGGTGACGCTAAAAACAAAATGCTACAACGTATATATGGGATAGCTTTCTTTAAAAAAGAAGAATTAGAAAATTATTTATATGTTATAGAAGAAGCTAAAAAACGTGATCATCGTAAACTAGGTAAAGAATTAGAATTATTTATGATTAGTGAATATGGTCCAGGATTTCCATTTTGGTTACCTAATGGTATGATATTACGCAGACAATTAGAAGATTTCTGGTATAAGGTTCATACTAAAGAAGGATATCAATTTATTCAAACACCAATTATGTTAAATAAACAATTATGGGAAACTTCAGGACACTGGTTTAACTATCGTGAAAACATGTATACATCTGAAATTGATAATTTAGAATTTGCGATAAAACCAATGAACTGTCCAGGAGGACTTCTTGTTTACAAAAACAATTTACATTCTTATAAAGATTTACCACTTCGTGTAGGTGAATTAGGATTAGTACACCGTCATGAAGCAAGTGGGGCTTTAGCTGGCTTATTTAGAGTTCGTACCTTTACACAAGATGATGCACATATCTTCTGTCGTGAAGATCAAATTGTTGATGAAGTAGCTAATTTAATTAAATTATTTGAATATGTTTATTCAGTATTTAATTTAAACTTCCACATTGAATTATCAACAAGACCACTTGATAAATATATTGGTTCAATTGATGTTTGGGAAAAAGCGGAAGCAGCATTAGCTGATGCTTGTAAAAAATATGGAAGAACATTTAAAGTTAATCCTGGTGATGGTGCATTTTATGGTCCAAAACTTGACTTCAAATTACGCGATTCATTAGGACGTATTTGGCAATGTGGTACAATACAATTAGACATGAACTTACCTGAAAGATTTGATATAACTTATATTGATGAAAAAGGTGAGAAAAAACGTCCAGTCATGCTTCACCGTGCTATTTATGGTTCAATTGAAAGATTTATCGGAATCATTATTGAACATTATGCAGGTGCATTCCCATTGTGGTTAGCTCCACGTCAAGTTGATATTATTCCAGTCAATAACGAATTTCATCAAGATTACGCAAAAGAAGTATTTGATTTATTGTTAGATGAAAATATCCGTATTAATTTAGATTCAAGAGAAGAAAAGATTGGTTATAAAATTCGTGAATCACAAATTAAAAAGGTACCTTATTCAATCGTCTTAGGTGACAAAGAAAAAGAAAATCGCCAAGTTACTTTCCGTCGCTATGGTGATCAAGAATCATATACTGTATCACTTGATGAGTTTGTGAAATTACTAAAAGATGAAGTTAAAAATAAAGTTCATCATACTAATAAATAATTAGAAAATTATCTTTATATATTATCATAATTCTAACTAACTAAACTGTTTAATATGTTGAATCCCTGTTCTGGGTTAATGTTTATATTTAAACTTATAATGAGTAAGAATAAATAGTAACAGATTCTTAATAGATTAAATAAAATCAAATAATTTGTAAAAGATTTTTTCAATAATCATTGACATTTGTTTTTAAATAACATATAATGATTATGTTAAACGTGGAAAGCAGAAGTACCCACTTCTCACCTGATCGATGATGTTGATAGGTATATTTCACTAATAATTAAAAATATTTAATTATGGATTTATAGTGGGTGCATTATGCACTCACTTTTTTTTGTTAATAAATACGGAGGTGTTTCTTTATTATACCAAATAACAATTTACCTAAGGACAATGATGACACATTAGTCAATGAAGCGATTCGCTTTAGAGAGATCAGATTAATCGATAATGAAGGTCAGCAATTAGGGATTATGACATCACGTGATGCACAAAAAATCGCTCGTGAAAAAGAATTAGATTTAGTTTGTGTTGCACCAATGGCAAAACCACCTGTTTGTAAGATTATGAACTATGGTAAATACCGCTACGAGCAACAAAGACACGCTCGTGAAGCAAAGAAAAATCAAAAAGTCATAGAAATTAAAGAAGTTCGTTTATCTCCAGTTATTGATACACATGACTTAGAGACTAAACTTCGCAATGCCCGTAAATTCCTTGAGAAGGGCGATAAAGTATTAGTATCTATACGTTTTAAAGGACGTATGTTAGCTAATACAAAACAAGGTGAAAAAGTATTGAATGATTTCGCTATTGCTTGTACTGATATAGCTAAACTCGAAGCAGAAGCAAAATTTGAAGGAAAACAAATGACACTTACTTTAGCACCATTACCACCTAAAAAAGCTTAATGTTAAAAATGTAGAAGGAGATGATTTACTATGCCAAAAATGAAAACACATAGAGGTGCAGCTAAACGATTTTCAAAAACAGGATCTGGAAAATTAAAACGCGGTCATGCTTATACATCACATTTAGCTCCACGTAAAAGTACTAAACAAAAACGTCATTTAAGCAAATCAGGGTTAGTAAGCCCATCAGATTACAAACGTATTAAGAGTTTATTAGTATACATGGACTAATTAATTAAGAAAGAATATATAAGGAGGTTCCTACTATGCCACGTGTTAAAGGCGGATACACTACAAGAAGACGTCGTAAAAAAACATTAAAATTAGCTAAAGGTTATTTTGGATCTAAACATATTTTATATAAAACAGCTCATGAACAGGTGATGAAATCACTTTCATATGCTTATCGTGATCGTAAAACAACAAAACGTAATTTCCGTAAATTATGGATTACTCGTATTAATGCAGCTTGCCGTTTCTCAAAAATGTCATATTCACAATTTATGCACGGATTAAAATTAGCAAACATTGAAGTTAACCGTAAAATGTTAGCTGACTTAGCTGTAAATGACTTAAATGGTTTCAACCAATTAGTTGGAATGGCGAAAGACGCAATTGCTAACCCTGCAAAATATGTTGTTGTTGAAAAAGTTGAAGTTGAAGCAAAAAAAGAAGTAAAAGTTATTAAAGCTGAACCAGTTGCTGAAGTAAAAAAAGAAGTTAAAGTTGCACCAGTTGCTGAAGTAAAAAAAGAAGTTAAAGTTGAACCAGTTGTAGTTGCACCAGTTGCTACTGAAACTAAAGATTTAACTAAATTAACAGTTGCTGAATTAAAAGAAATAGCTAAAGAACGCGGAATTAATCTTCCAGCAAAAGTACTTAAAGCTGATATAATTGCTTTATTAGCATAATAATATAATGAAAAAAATCTACATTTGTAGATTTTTTTTATTTTCAATTTATAAATCAATTTTATATGCTTTTTTCGACATTTATTTTTGGCTTGTTATTATATAATGATGATAAAGGAGTTGATAAATAGTGTTTGAAGAAATAAAACATATTTTAGAACTTACTGATGAAAGTAGTCAAAGAATGGTTCCACCAAGTGAAATTTATAATGAAAATTGGTTACTTCGCCTCACGATGTTTTGGTTCTCTAAACAAAAAAGTTTTATAATAAATTCAGATTCTGATAGAATAATCTTGAAAGCATTTAAATTTTATGATAAAGCTCGTTTTTATACGAATGGTACAATTGAAACCCCGTTTAGAAAAAGAAATAAAGAAGTTAAAGACCCACTCGCTGAACCTAATTCTGATGTAAGTGCAATTTTAGGTCATTTTATGGTTAAGTATGGTAAAAAACGTGAAAAAGTTATTTTAAAACCAGATGCTTCACAATTTGTGATCATACAAGCGATGTTATTTGATGAACTATCTAAAGGGATAAAATGTGCATCAAATTATAATCAAGTAGCTAGAACAATAGCGTGTATGATTTATAATATTAATACTTTGGAGAATAAAACATTAGACAATTTAGGATATTATGTAATTGTACCAACTAGTCAATTAAGTATCGATTCATTTAAAAACTACACTTATAAAAAAGATATAGTTACAAAGATTAAAAATCGAGTTGAACAGTATGGAGATGAGTTTACTAAAAGCACTTGGTTTAGCAATTTTAATCTAATATTTCAAAGAATTGAAGTTGAATGTTTAGCTTGGGAAGATATACTTAGATTTATTATAAAAAATGATAATGAGTATGGAAATAAACTTGATATTTTTTATCAAAAGT
>JARDZP010000120.1 GCA_029240795.1 Haloplasmataceae bacterium
AGCAGATAAAAAACTTAAAAGAGCGATTTATACGCCTTACTTAATTGAAATTGAAAAAATTAGAAAAGAATTAGCTGAAAAGTATCAATTTAATTTAAACTTTCAAAAATCAAGCTCGACTAATAAAGTTGTAGCGTTTATTCAAAAATATATATGGCAATTTAAAATTACAGAATTATCAGATATCTTTAATTTAGATCGAATAAATAAGAAAAAGTAGGTGTGATTCATGAGTATTCCATGTAATGATTTAAAACGGGGCTTTCTTTTACATCAAGCTGAATATGAACAAAAAGCTTTAGAAGTATTAAGAAGTGGTTGGTATGTATTAGGTAATGAAGTCGTTAAATTCGAAGAAGAATTTAGTAGAATATTAGGATGCAAATATTGTATCGGTGTTGATAATGGGTTAAATGCGATCTTTTTAGGGATTAAAGCATTAGGCATAGGTGAGGGTGATGAAGTCATTGTTCAAGCCAACACATATATCGCAACCCTTCTAGGTGTATCAATGAATGGTGCACTACCAGTACTTGTTGAACCCAATGAATTTTTTAATTTTGATACGAATAAAATCGAAGAAAAAATTACAGCTAAGACAAAAGCGATTTTAGTTACCCATTTATATGGACAAGCATCAAAAATGGATGATGTAATAGCTCTTTGTAAGAAATATAACTTATTCTTAATCGAAGATTGTGCTCAATCCCATTTAGCAGAATATAACGGTGTTCAAACCGGAACGTTTGGCGATTTAGGTTTCTTTAGTTTCTATCCTACCAAAAACTTAGGTGGTTTTGGTGACGGAGGGGCCGTTGTAACGAATGACCCTGTACTAGAACAAAGGTTAAGAATATTAAGAAATTATGGTAGTGAAAAGAAATACCATAATGAAGTATTAGGTTACAATTCTCGTTTAGATGAAATGCAAGCAGGATTATTACGAGTTAAATTAACTCATTTAGTTGAATTAACCCTAGAAAGAGCAGAAATTGCGAAAAGATATTTAACTCGTATTAAAAATGATTTAGTATTATTGCCTGGAATTGAAGAAAATGCAACTCATGTATGGCACCTATTTGTAGTTAGAGTGAATAATCGTGATCAATTTAAAAAATATATGGAAGAAAACGATATTAAAACCGATATTCATTATCCAATTCCACCTCATCTGTCAAAAGCCTATAATTATTTAGGTTTTAAAGAAGGGGATTTTCCGATTACTGAAAAGTATGCTAAAACGGTTGTTTCAATCCCTATGTTTAATGGTATGACAGATGATGAAATTGAAACAGTTATTAAAGTGATTAATGCCTATAGGGAGTAATTTATGAAGAAATATTATGAAATTAAGCTGAAAGATGCTAGTGATATAAGAGGAAACTTAACAATTGCTGAAGTAGACAATCAAATTCCGTTTTTAGTTAAAAGAATCTTTTATTCTTATAATACAAAAAGCGATGAATTACGGGGTCAACATGCCAATATAAATTCTAAATTTATGATGATCAGTGTTGCAGGTAGTTGTAAAGTTAAAGTGGATGATGGGATCATGCGAGAAGAATTTATTTTAGATCATCCAAATAAAGCACTTTATTTGGACAAAATGACTTGGAAAGATATGTATGAGTTTTCGAGTGATAATATCCTTCTGATCTTATCCGATTGTGTTTACGATGCGAAAGAATATATTAGAGACTACGAAGAGTTTCGTAACATGATAAGTGAAAGGTAGTGAATTATGAATATTTTAGTAACTGGTGGAGCAGGTTTTATTGGTAGTAACTTTGTTAACTATATGTTAAATAAACATCAAGACTACAAAATAATCTGTCTAGATTTGTTAACATATGCTGGAAATATTGAAAACTTAAAATCACATTTTAATAATCCACAATTTAGTTTTGTTAAAGGAGATATTACTGATCAAGAATTTGTCTTTTCTTTATTTAATGAAAGAAAATTTGACATAGTAGTCAACTTTGCGGCTGAAACACACGTCGATCGCTCAATTGAAAATTCAGAAGTATTTCTTAAAACGAATATATTAGGTACACATGTCTTACTAGAAGCAAGTAAAAAATTTAATGTTAAAAGATTTCACCAAGTATCAACAGATGAAGTATATGGTGATTTACCACTAGATAAACTTGATTTATTTTTTACTGAAGATACACCTATTAAGACTTCATCACCCTATTCAGCTTCTAAAGCATCTGCTGACCTTTTAGTATTATCATACTTTAGAACACATGGACTACCTGTAACTATTTCAAGGTGTTCAAATAATTATGGACCTTTCCAATTTCCGGAAAAGTTAATTCCGTTAATGGTCACAAAAGCCTTAAATAATCAACCTTTACCAGTTTATGGTAAAGGTGAGAATGTAAGAGACTGGCTTTATGTTGAAGATCATTGCTCGGCAATAGATTTAATTATTCATAATGGAAAAATGGGTGAAGTTTATAATATTGGTGGACATAACGAAAAAACGAATCTTGAAGTAGTTAAAACGATCTTAATGGAATTAAATAAAGGTGAAGATTTAATCACTTATGTGACAGATAGAAAAGGTCATGATTTGCGATACGCAATTGATCCAACAAAAATGAAAAATGAATTCGGATGGCTTCCAACAGTATCATTTGATAAAGGCATTAAAGAAACGATTAAATGGTATTTAGATCATAAAACATGGTGGGATGACATTTTAAGTAGTCAATATAAGAGTAATAATGAGAGAATAAGTAAGGTGAATTAAATGAAGGGAATCATATTAGCTGGTGGAACAGGTTCAAGACTGTTTCCAATCACAAAAGCTGTTTCTAAACAACTTCTTCCAATCTATGATAAACCGATGATCTACTATCCTCTTTCTGTCTTAATGCTGGCAGATATAAGAGAAGTATTAATCATTTCAACAGAAAAAGATATTCCTCTATTTAAACATTTATTAGGTACTGGCGAAGATATTGGTATGAAGTTTTCCTATCAAGTCCAAGATAAACCAAAGGGAATCGCAGATGCTTTTATTATTGGCGAGGATTTTATTGGTGATGATCATGTAGCATTGATATTAGGAGATAATATCTTCTACGGTCAAGGTTTTTCTGATACATTACAAAGTGCCAATAAACTAACAAATGGAGCCATTGTATTTGGTTATTATGTTAATAATCCAAAAGAATATGGCGTTGTTGAATTTGATCAAGAAGGTAAGGTATTATCACTTGAAGAGAAACCAGCAAATCCTAAGTCAAATTACGCAATTCCTGGTTTATATTTTTATGATCATAAAGTGATAGATATCGCAAAGAATATTAAACCTTCAGCTCGTGGTGAAATTGAAATAACCGCAGTGAATGAGGAGTATTTAAAATTAGGTGAACTAAAAGTTGAATTACTAGGGCGAGGACTAGCGTGGCTTGATACAGGAACTTCAAAAGGTTTACTTGAAGCGAACAATTATGTAGAAGCTGTACAAAATCGTCAAGGTTTATATATAGGTTGTATCGAAGAAGTAGCATTCAGAAAGAAATATATCGATAAAGCACAATTACTTAAATTATCGGAAAGTATGAAAAACACAGATTACGGTAATTATTTAAAGTTTTTAGCAACTAGATAAGAAATGGTGGTTATATCATGCATATTGTTCATGTAGAAGATCAATTTTTTTCAACTGCGGGTTATCAAGTAAACTATCTTGCTAAATGGAATCGTAAAAATGGCAACGAAGTAACAATCATCACAAGTGATGACTTTGGAGCTTGGGGAAAAAGTGGATTTATCGACTTTTCAAAAAGAGCAGAAGAAGATAAAGAATATTGTGAAAAAAATGATGTGAACATGATTCGTTTAAAGAGTAAAGGTTATGTTTCTGGAAGAGTCATTTTTGAAAATAAAATATATAGTACCATTAAATCATTAAAACCTGATATTGTGATGGTACATGGTATTACAACTCTTACAGGTATGAGATTTTTAAGGAAAATTAAGAGATTACCGTATCCTGTCATTTTTGATTCACATATGGTAGATGCGGCTGTTCATAATAAATTTACTCAATATTTTAATCGATATTTTAAGACATTTTTAACTCCTAAAGTCGTCAAAAATAATGTTTCAATTATAGCTTTAGATGAAGATTGTAAACTATATTTAACTAAAAACTTTAATATTCCAGAAAATCTAGTCGAAGTGATTACATGGGGTAGTGAAACAGATCAGTTTAAACCTAATTTATCTGTTCGAACTGAATTAAGAAATCGATATAATATTAAAGAAGAAGACTTTGTCATGGTTTCAACGGGTAAAATCAGCGAAGAAAAGAAAGTACTCATGCTTGCAACCGCTCTAGAAAAGAAGTTATCTGAAAAAAGAGATACAGCACTTGTCTTAGTAGGTAGTGGTAAAGGGGATTATGCTGAACAAGTCGAGGAAACTTTAAAGTTATGTGAAAACAAAATCATAAGAATTCCGACGCAAAAAGTGACTAACTTACCGCCATTTTATCAAATGGCTGATTTAGCAGTTTGGCCTGGTCAATGTAGTTTAAGTTATTTTGATGCCCAAGCTGTGGGATTACCTGTCGTAGCGGAAGATATACCACCCAATGTAAAAAGAATGCAACAAAATAATGGCTATGTTTTTAGACAAGATGACAGTGAGGATTTACGTAATACTTTAATTAAATGTGTAGAAATGGATCCTAATGAATTAAGCAAATTAGGCCAAAATGGTAAAGAAATTGTTGAAAATAAATATAGTTGGAATATGATATCAGTTAGGTGTGAAAAACAATTTTTAAAAATAATGAATCAATATAAGCAAAATAGGAAAGGGTGAAGAGAATGGAAAAGAATGCGAAAATCTATGTAGCCGGACATAATGGAATGGTTGGTTCTGCTATTGTTAGAAGATTAAAAGCTTTAGGGTATAATAATTTTGTTTTTCGTTCATCAAAAGAGTTAGATTGTCGTAGACAATCTGATGTTGAAGAGTTTTTTGCTAAAGAATTACCAGATTATGTCTTTTTAGCTGCCGCTAAAGTAGGTGGTATTTATGCTAATGACACATATCCTGCTGAG
>JARDZP010000041.1 GCA_029240795.1 Haloplasmataceae bacterium
TTGAAATTTGAATTACCAATTTCCTTAAAAGATGCGTATTATGAATATAGATATGGGATTTTTGCATAGGTTCATCAACACTTAAGTTGAAAAGAACGATTATTTATATCGTTTTTTTTATGAAGAAATATTAAACAACTTTTTCTTATTTTCTTGATTTTTATTTCACTTAGATACTAGTGCTACTATAGCAATTAGACACAGTGATCGAGGATATCAATGTACGAGTAAAATATTTAAGTCAAAATTAGATGCCATAGGAGCGACACAAAGTATGTCTAGAGTTGGTAGATGTATCGATAACGGACCAATGGAAGGTTTTTGGGGTACCTTGAAATCTGAAATGTACTATCTCAGAATTACATAGTATCGAGGAAATAGAAAAAGCAATTGTTGAATATATAGAATTTTACAATAATAAAAGACTTGACTCCGATTGAATATCGAAATCAAGCCTTAGTAAGTTAAAATATTTTATTTTTTACACTGTCCACTTTACAAGAGCAGTTCACAAATTTTAACATTGAAGAATGTTCTTTTTAATTTGGATCATTTGAGATTTTGTTAATGATTTTTGATTAAAAATTTAGTTTAGCACATCTCAACTGAACAGTATACCTATAAAGTCGTATTTTTTATTTTGAATGTATTTATATATATTTAAGTATCTATATATAAAATACATTCCCAATATTAGTGAATTAAATCTACCTTATTGGAAATGTATTTTTAATAACCTAATAAAGAGGTTTGTTTCCTTGTTAAGTTTAAGCCGTGTTGCATAAAATCCTATTATTTCATATTTCTATTTAAAACCAAAGAGTAGTGGGAATATAAATGCGACAATTCCCAACCAAATTGCATAGATAGTAAGGTAAGAAGTTTGACATTTCTCTATATATTTAAACTCAATTTTATTGGTTAAATAACGGATATACTGCCAAGAAAGGATGACTAGATTAACTAAAAGCACTAAATTTTCTCCTAATGCAGCTACTTTATTTGGTGTAATACCAAAATTTTGCAGCCTAACTAATATAGCAGTTAAAGCGACTAAATCAATAATTAATGCAGTAATAATTAATGCCAAATTGATATAATCGAATATATTTTTTCTATCATGCAAGTTTCTTGCGGAAATAACATACAAAACCAGACCAAGTACTAATACTAACATTAGATCAAAACCAATTAAAAAGTTTCTGTCAACAAAAGGACTTTTTCCGGTAAAAATCATGACAATTAAAAAAGTGACCATTGTGATTAAGAATAGCGGACTAAATATCTTTGCAAGTATAGGAGCAAAATTTTCTACAATACTTTTTTTAGCTTCTACTAAATACAAAGTTATCATTACTGCACCGCACATACCATAGATTATAAGGTATTCAGTAACAAATGTTTCTAAATCTATTCCAATGGCACTAAAAATAAGCATTGTAAATGCGCATAAGACCCCGACACCACAAGTGATTAAAACACCATAAATGAATGATTCACCAGTAAAACGGATAAAGTTCATTCTATCTTTACTATCTTTCCACTTTGAACCGATATAGGTGATACCGGTCATTAGCCACAGAAAGATCGGTAAATGAATTCCTGTTAAGATTACTGTGTTATTAGGATTATAAGAGGGATAAATATTGATTATCAGTGCACTTATCAAGAATATTCCTAATATTGTAACAGATATTTTCCAGTTTAATTTACGTTTAATTATAAAATATAACGTTACAAAGGGAAGAATAAATAAAGTTAAATTTTTAAAATAAAATAATTCATTAAACGAATATCCAAGGATTTCGGGAATTTTAAATAAAGTCCCCGCAAGAACAGAAAAAATAATTAGGAGTAATATTTGATGACGATTCTTTATTTTCATATTTGAATCCATCATTAAATATTTCCAAAAATTTTCAGAGTTAATTTTTGAATATTCATTGGAAATAGCGTTGACATTTCCTAGACGTTTTATGCTGATAAGAAATGCTTCATCTTGAGTCAGTCCTCTTTTTGTGAGATCTTCAATTTCATCACGCAGATGATCCTCCAACTCAAGTAAATCTGATTCGGTACAATTTCCTTTTTCTCTTACAAGATCGCTCCAAGAACGAATATTTGATTCTAGGTCAAACATAATAAACCTCCTTATTTTTGTTTATTTATCAAAGTTTCAGATATTGCAAAATGAACAATATCCCATTGTTTTATTTGATTGTTTAATTCTTCTAAGCCCGCTTCTTTAAGATGATAATATTTTCGTTTGCGTCCAGACTCAGAACTTTTCCAATAGGATTCAATCAGTTGCTGCTCTTCAAGACGGTGTAAAACTGGATACAACATTCCTTCCGTCCACTCCATTTCATTATGGGATATTTCTTTTATCCTTTTAATGATTTCATAGCCATAACTATCTTGCTCTTTTAATATAGCTAAGAGAAGTGGAGTTGCTGAAGCAGCAGTTAAATCTTTTGAAATATACATATTGCTCACTCCTATACCTAGAACTTCTATGTATACTATTATACATAGGAGTTCTAGGTATGTAAATACATAAATTGAAAAATTGTAAAATAATTTATTATTATTATTATTAGCAGTATCAGAAATTAATAATTTTTATTATAAAATATTATTTTATAGATTGATTTTGTGGTATTTTTATCCCTAAAGAAACACACTTCACCTTTTATGAAGACACACGAAAGGGAATAGAACTAGTTTTATTGAAAGTGCTATACAATTGTACTGAAATACTTATAGATATATCACCATTTAAGAAATTATGGCTATATTTTTTGAAATAGTTCATATCAGATGTAGTAGAAATCATTAATAAGGAAATAACAATTTTAAATGAATTAGAAATTTTGGGAAGTGAATGATGGTCATGTGACGATAATAATTGATTGTGCAATAGATTAAATGAAAAAGATAGGTCAAATGTCCTATCTTTTTAGTTATATTTCTATTTTATTCAACTTTTACAAATTCAAAATAATTTAAATTAAATCCACTCTTACTTACTAATAACTTTATTGTTTGCAATCCTTCATCTAATTCAAATGCTTCAGTTTCAACACTCATCCACTTTTGCCAAGCTCCAGAACCACTGAATGTTTTTTGAACGAGTAAGGTATCACCATTATATAAATCGACTCCTCCTCCTAAACTTTGTGAGGCAATTCGATATTTTATTTTATATGTTCCTGATGTGGGTACATTGATTTTATAAATCATATAATCATTTTTATCAATATATCCAATATTTTGTCCTCCACCTACATCCGATGTATTTTCTAATTGTACACCAAACATTTCAATATAATCTTCCGCCTCAACAATTCCTGGAATGAAAGGATATTGAGGAGTTAAAGTAAATGTATTAAGAGATGTATTGCTTGAGAAGTCACTAGCAACTATTTTAACAGTATAGGTTTGATTTACTACCAAATTCTTAAATGTAAAGCTTGGAACTTGTGTTTTTCCTAGAAATACATCATCTAAATAAATATCATAATCCTTTATACCTATATTATCATTTGTTGAGTCCCAAACAATAATTGAATTTGCTGGACTATTTGAGATGGTATGAATATTTTCTATTGCTGATGGAGAGGTTGTGTCAATCTCTTCGAATGGTTTTTGATACACTCTTACGTAATCGACAAACATTTTAGCTTCTGTAAAATTAGAGGGAACTGTTCCTCCCCAACCTCCAATCGCGATATTTAAAATGAAAAACATTTTTTCGTCAAATGGCCAATTATCATGGCTATTATCGGGGTTATTTATTTCATCATTATTAAATGTAAAATAATTTATACCATCAATAAAAAATCTAATTTGTTTTGGTGTCCATTCAATTCCATAGTTATGATACTCGTTAACGACATCATCTAAAACCATTTGTCCTGTTTTCTGCGTATTGATTTTATGGTAATAATTTTGGGTATGGATTGAGCCATGAACAACATTCAAGTCATTTGCTACATGTTCCATGATATCGACTTCGCCGCACCCTGGCCAGTTATATTTTCCAAAATTACCTAACATCCATAATGCAGGCCAAGTTCCTTTTTCACCAGGTAATTTAGCTCTGATATCAATTTTACCATACAGAAATTCCGATCTTCCACTCGAATTTAAACGTGTTGAAGTATAGTTATTTGTACCTATTTTCTCTTTTCGAGCGGTTATGATTAAATTATCATCTTCAACAAAGACATTATCACGATCGGCTGATGTATAATATTGTAATTCATTATTACCCCAACCATTGCCACCAGTATCATATTTCCATTTTTTAGAATCTGGTACTCCACGATAATTAAATTCATCACACCAAGCAATTTCCCAATCACCAATATTTTCAATACCATTACACATATCTAGACTTGGAGCGACATCATAAATTGAACTGTTAGGATTTACAGTTGTAGCAGCCGTTGTACCAGCTGTAGTCACATTAGTCGTTGTAGAAGTATTAGTTGTATTTTCTGTCGTAATATTTGTTGTAGTAGAACAAGCTACTAATAAAATACTCGTAAATATAAAAATTATTGTTATTATTTTTTTCATGTTATTCCTCCCCTTTTTTAGATTATACTACGAAAACGTTTTAATTTAAATATTTATTAAATAAATTAGAAAATAGGTTGCATATTTTACATTGTTTGGATATAATAAGTAATAATATCATATATCAATGATAGAGAAGAGTAACTAAGTTATATTGTTTTAGAGAATGGAGTCATAGCTGAAAACTCCTACATCATATTTAGTGAAGACACTCTTGAGATTTATTACTAAAAGTTGGCTTTTTTAAGCAACTAGGGTGGCACCGCGCTAATGGCGTCCTTAGAATTATTTCTAAGGACTTTTTTTATTTTTATTTATTAAAAGGAGATGATACAATGCCGATTCAATCAGCTAAAGGAGCTTATGATATATTACCGAATGAAACATATAAATGGCAATACATTGAAAGTATCATAAGAGAAATTTGTGAATTATACAACTACAAAGAAATTCGCACACCAATATTTGAAAACACCGATTTGTTTGTTCGTGGTGTGGGTGAAAGTACTGATATTGTTTCAAAAGAGATGTATACTTTTTTAGATAAATCAGAACGTTCAATCACTTTACGTCCTGAAGGAACTGCAGGTGTTTGTCGGGCTTATGTTGAACATAAATTATATTCAGAACTAAATTATTTAACTAAAGTTTACTATTTAGGTTCAATGTTCCGTTATGAAAAAATGCAAAAAGGGAGACAAAGACAATTCACACAATTTGGTGTTGAAGCTTTAGGTGGAGAAGATCCATCCATTGATGCTGAAGTTATATCGTTAGCAGTTAATTTAATTAAAAAATTAGGCTTAAAAGAAGTTAAAGTCGCTATTAATACTTTAGGTGATAAAGAAAGTCGTTTAAAATATCGTGAAGCCTTAATTAATCACTTTAAACCAGAAATAGATACATTCTGTGGTGATTGTCAACGTCGTTTAGAGCTTAATCCACTACGTGTCTTAGATTGTAAAGTAGATCATGATAAACCATCAATGGCTAAAGCTCCAAAAATGGTTGATTATTTAAATGACTATTCAAAAAATTTCTTTGAAAAGGTACTTAAACATTTAGATTATTTAGGTATTGAATATGTACTTGATCATAATTTAGTACGTGGTTTAGATTATTACAATCATACTGTGTTTGAAGTAATGAGTAAGGTTGAAGGATTTGGTGCTCAGACAACGCTTTGCGGTGGTGGACGCTATAATGGCTTAGTTGAAGAATTAGAAGGTCCCAATACGCCTGGAATTGGATTTGCCTTTGGTCTTGAACGTCTGATATTATCGCTTGAAGCAGAAAATATCGCTATTCCTGATCAAAATTTTGTTGATGTTTATATCGTATCCATGTCTGAAAAAACCAATGAAATTGCCTTTAAACTTCAAGAAGAACTAAGACAAAATTACATTAAATGTGATAAAGACTATTTTAATCGTAAAGTTAAAGCACAATTTAAGAGTGCAGATCGCTATAACGCTAGATTTACAGTAGTTGTTGGTGAAGAAGAATTAGAAAATCAAAAAATGATCATTAAAGATATGATAGCTCAAACTCAAGAAGTAGTAGAAATTAATAATATCGTTTTAGAGTTAAAAAAACGATTGGAGGTAAAATAAATGGCAAATAGAACACATAACAATAATGAATTAAGATTATCTCATGTTGGTAGTGTAGTTGAATTAAAAGGTTGGGTGGCCAAAGCTCGTAATAAAGGTGGATTAATCTTTATTGACTTAAGAGACAGATTTGGGATTACTCAACTTGTAATTGACCAATCAGTAGCGAGTACTGAATTATATGAAACGGCTGAAAAAGCACGTAATGAATTTATTATATATGTAAAAGGTGAAGTGGTTGAACGTTCAAGTAAAAATCCAAACCTTCCTACTGGAGACATTGAAATAAAAGTAAATAACATGGAAATTATCTCAACGGCAGAAACGACACCTATTATTATTTCAGATGAAACAGATGCGTTAGAAGATACAAGATTAAAATATCGTTATTTAGACTTGCGTCGTCCAAAAATGCAACAAAACATCATTTTGAGATCAAAAATTGTAAATGTAGTTAGAAATTACTTACATCAAAATGAATTTATCGAAATTGAAACACCAATTTTAACTAAGTCAACACCTGAAGGTGCACGTGACTATTTAGTCCCATCTCGTGTTCATCCTGGTGAATTTTACGCACTTCCACAATCACCACAAATCTTTAAACAATTATGTATGGTTGCAGGATTTGAAAAATACTATCAAATCGCTCGTTGTTTCCGCGATGAGGACTTACGTGCAGATAGACAACCAGAATTTACGCAAATCGATATTGAAACTTCATTCTTTACTGCTGAAGAAATTCAAACTTTAGTTGAAAAAATGTTAGTAATCATTATGAAAGAATTTAAAAATGTTGATATTAAAGCACCATTTGATCGAATTACATTTCATGAAGCAATGACACGTTTCGGTTCTGATAAACCAGACCGTCGTTATAAATTAGAGTTAGTTGAATTAAATGATGTATTTAAAAATACTACATTTAGTGTATTTGCTTCTACATTAAGTAATGAAGGCTTTATAAGAGCAATTAATGTTAAAAATGGAGCTGAAAAATATTCACGTAAAGAAATTGATCGTTTAACTGATATCGCTAAAAAATATGGTGCTAAAGGTCTAGCATTCTTAAAATATGAAAATAATGATTTCACAGGATCTATCAGTAAATTTTTATCAAGCGATGAAAAAGTTGCATTAATTAATAAATTAGCAATAGAAAACAATGACTTAATATTATTTGTCGCAGATAAATTTAGTGTTTCTTGTGATGCATTAGGCGCTATAAGAAAACAAATCGCAAATGAAATGAAATTAATTAATGAAAATGATTTCAACTTCTTGTGGGTTGTTGATTGGCCATTATTTGAATATAACGAAGAAAATAAACGTTATGTTGCAGCCCATCATCCATTTACATCACCACAAAAAGATTCAGTGAAATTTTTAGAATCTGAACCAAGTAAATGTTTAGCACAAGCATATGACGTTGTTTTAAATGGTTTTGAACTTGGTGGAGGTTCAATTAGAATTCATAATAGTGAACTTCAAGCTCAAATGTTTAAAACACTTGGTTTTACTAAAGAGGAAGCGTATGCACAGTTCGGTTTCTTAATGGATGCATTTAGATATGGTACTCCTCCTCATGGTGGAATTGCATTAGGATTAGATAGATTAGTCATGTTACTTGTAAATGCGGAATCCATTCGTGATGTAATTGCATTCCCTAAAACAGCATCAGCATCAGATTTAATGACTCAAGCACCATCACCTGTTGCTGAAGCACAATTAAAAGAATTAAGTATCAAAGTAAGAGAATAGTATTAAATTACGTAAGGTTAGCCTTACGTAATTTTTTTAATGATTCAAAATAAAAAAAGAGACGCGTGTCTCTTAAAAATTATTCGCTAAATATTTTTGCGATAAAGTAAAAATGAATTAAAATACCTATCGAGTTTAAATACCCCTATTAATTAGTCTCAAGTATTATCATTATATGTTTTTTTATACAGTATTAGTGTCCATCAGGTATCTCCATTCCAATTGGAGAAATAGAAGCTAATAAAGTAGTATTAAAAGAACCTTTTGTATACGTTCCTCCTGAATAAAGACCATCTATTTTTGAACCAGTTGAACTACCACCTAGATTTACTAGATAGTTAGAACCTAGATTAAGACTATTACTACTAAAATAAAAAACTTTAAAATTTGAGGCTGGTGCAAAAGTTAATAGTTCATTACCATCTTTTTCAACGTGGATTAAAGTATCTAATGACTCTTTTGTTTCTAGAGTAAGATAGATAGATGCTTGAGTTGAAATACTATTTGGTGCGACTATTTTACTGCCTGTCGCAATTACAGTGCCACCCGTAATGGTGTAGGAATTCGTAGCATCAATTCCGCCATTGTTATTTTTAGTACTCCCTAAAGAGATAATCGTTCCCCCATTAATATTGATGGTTCCGTTTGAATCAATTCCATCTCCATTTGCTTTTATATACACGTACCCACCATTAATTGTAATATTATCTTTCGCATTTAAACCATCATCAATGGATGTTATCTTGATTGTTCCCCCATTAATAATAATGTCGTCATCACTTGATATACCTTCTTCATGGTTACCATTTATAATAAGAAGTCCATCCCCATCAATCACTAATGTATCATTAGAAAAGATCGTCGCGTCATTCACATTGTCACTATCACTATCGGACAAGGTATTTGTTTCATATAGCTCTAGGATTACTTTTTTAGCATCACTGATCAGTAGACAGGGACCAGTTGGATTAGATATTGTCACCCCATTAAATATAATTGTGACAATTTCTTTCGTATTTACATCGATATACCCATTTTCTAGAGTACCACTGAAATGATAGGTACCCCCTTTAATAATGCTAACTCTATTTCCATCTAATAGTGCCCCTTTTCCATCAATTGTAATAGAATTATTTAAATTAATCACCGCAATATTATCATTCGTCTGATCGGTAGATTGGTTTTTTGTTATTTCATTACAAGCAGTAAGATTTAAATTAATAAGTAGTATGAATAAGATAAATATAATTTTTCTCATATAATCATTCCTTAAACAAAATAGGGATTAATTTCTTTAATCCCTATTTTACCATATTTTTGCATTTTTTATTTATTTTTTATTATATTCTTCTAATAATTCATCAGCAATTGTTTTTTCAACGAAGAATACATCAATTTTGTTCGTTTTTAAAGATTGCATAGCTCCAGCTGAATATTCTAGTGTAATAACTTTTCTTACGCGATCTTCTTTATATAAATGATCAACTAATTCGGCTTGTACAGTAGCACTTAATGCTGCGATTGTTTTACCTTTCATTTCATCTACTGAATTAAAATTATCACTTTCACGGAATACAGCCACTGTATAAGATTCAGTAAAATATTCTGTTGAGAAATCAATGTTTTCTTTTCTTTCATCATTTGGAGTGATTGCAGCTATTGCGAAGTCAACTTGTTCATTAGCTAAACTTGCAATAACACGATCAAACCCTGCATCTTCCCATTTTAAAGTGTAATTCAATTCTTTGGCGATAAATTTAGCTAGGTCAATATCATATCCGGATAGATTTCCATTTAAGTCAAGTTCTTCAAAGCCAGGATAACCACTTGATGTTATAACATCTAATTCTTGTCCATTTCCACTGTGTGCTATAGTATATTTTTTACTTGTGAAATCGATGTTGTTATAACAATCATTACTCTCATCAGTAACCCAATGACTTTGTAGACAACTTAATGTTCCATCATTTTTCATTTCATTTAAAACGACATTAAAATGTTCAGTTAAAGTACTTTCTTTAGGAAATGCGATAGCATAACCAGTAGGTATCCCGAATTCAAGTGCATCTATTTGAAAATAACTAAAGTTTCCTTTATATGTACAAGCTGATAAAATAAGTGAAAAAGTTATGGCTAATAATAATGTTGTTAATTTTTTCATTTTCTTCCTCCAAAATATTTATTTATTTAACATTTTATCTAGAAATTCTCTAGCTCTTTCTGTTTTAGGACTTGAAAAGAATTCTTCTGGTGTTGCATATTCAGCAATTTTACCTTCTACCATAAATACGATATGATCTGAAACATTTTTCGCGAATCCCATTTCGTGAGTCACTACGATTATAGTATAACCTTTATGGTCTAAATCTTTCATTACATCTAGAACTTCTTTAACCATCTCTGGGTCAAGGGCTGATGTGGGCTCATCAAATAATAATATGCTTGGCTCCATCGCTAATGCTCTTGCGATTGCTACACGTTGCTTTTGCCCACCTGATAAATTTTGTGGCATTGAATTTATTTTTTCTCCTAAACCAACTCTTATTAAAAGATTTTTTCCGATTTCTTCAGCTTCCACCTTTTCCATTTTTTTAACTTTTAATAAGCCATAGATTACATTTTCAAGTACATTTTTATTTTCGAATAAGTTGAATTGTTGAAAAACCATCCCGATATTTTCTCTTATTAATCTCATATCTGTGTTTGGATCGGTTATTTCAACATCATCTATATTGATAGAACCCTCATCAGGTATTTCAAGTAAATTCATACACCTTAGAAGTGTAGATTTTCCTGACCCAGAAGGTCCAATTATGGATATTGTTTCTCCAGTATCTATAGTCAGATTAATATCATGAAGAACTTTAGAATGGCTAAATGATTTACTTAAGTTATTTATTTTTATCATAACTTAATTTCACCTCCACGTATTTACCTAATATTGTAGTTATTTTAACTAATACATAGTAACATATACCAGCTATTAATAAAGGTTCAAAGTACAAAAAGGTTCCGGCCGTTACTCGATCTGTTACATACATTAAATCACTCACTCCAATAATATAAACAACACTGGATTCTTTTATTAGTGTTGCTAATTCATTAATAAGAGGAGGTAAAGTTTTACGTATTGCTTGTGGAATAACAATATCTGTGGCTATGTCTCTTTCTCTTACTCCCATAGCTTTTGCAGCTTCAATTTGTCCCTTATCAACATTTTGGATACCCGCTCGCATAATTTCTGAAATATAAGCAGCAGAGTTTAATGAAAAAGATGTAATCGCAACGATTAAGAGATTAACATCAAATGCTCCAAAAACTACGAAATAGATGATTGATAATTGAAGAATGACGGGTGTCCCCCTAAATAAATCAGTATAGAAATTAGCTATTGTTCTTAGTAATTTGATTTTTGAGGATTTATTTAATGCTATTATAGTTCCAAGTAAAAGTCCAAAAAAAGCAGATGCTATTGATATTATTATTGTATAACGAGCAGCTAATATAATATTAATAACATGATTAGGATATCTAACATAAAACTTATATAACAAAAAATATAAAAATAATACTATCAAAATGAGTGTAATTATTATTTTTAAAGCTTTTATTAAACCATTTTTACTCTCTTTATTCATTTTTTTACTCCCTTTTAGAATTCATTATTTTTAGTATAACCAAAAATAAAAAAATCCTTAGAAAATTTAATTTCTAAGGACGAAATAACCGTGGTGCCACCTTAATTTCTTATTAGCGAATAAGAATCTCTATCTTTAACGCAGAATACGTGTATAACTCAAATTTCGTCATACATACTCCAAGACACGTTCATAAACCTCTATTATTGTCTTTCACCAACGACAACTCTCTATAAATAAATCAGTTTATTACTACTTCTTTTCACAGTTTGATATCAAATTGAGATTATTATATCCATTAATTGTATAAAAATCAACATAAATATTTATGAAAACGTTATCCTGATTTTTATAAAAAAAACACCCAGCTAGCCGTAGGCATTTCATTAACCCGCAATATTTGCAGGTGGATGTTTCGACTTATTACTTAGGATTCCTACTTAAAGTAGGCTTTCAACACGTTATAAGTATGCCCAACTTCCGTATGATATAATGTTCGGATTAATATCATATACCTTCGAACCAGCTCGGTGCTTAATTTAATTTTATTATATCATGTATCATTATTATTGTAAAATATAAGCTTTTTATTCAATAAATTTTATTTCATTAATTTATATAAATTATCAATAAAGTAAAATAAAAGAGCATTATAATTTTTTTCAATTATAACGCTCCATTTTTCATAACATGAATTATATAACCCAATAAGTCGTTAGTTTAATTATTAACCCGCGTTCTCGCAGGTGGATGTTTCGACTTGTTACTAAGGATTCCTAACTTGATAGGCTTTCAACAGGTAATAAGTATATCCCAACTTCCATATTAATCATATTCGGATTAATATCATAAACCATTCGAACAAATTCGGTATTTTTAATAATTTTTTATTAACACTGATTTAATAAGATTTAACATAACCCAATAAGTCGTTAGTTTATCTATTAACCCGCGTTCTCGCAGGTGGATGTTTCGACTTGTTACTAAGGATTCCTAACTTGATAGGCTTTCAACAAGTAATAAGTATATCCCAACTTCCATATTAATCATGTTCGGATTAATATCATAAACTATTCGAACAAATTCGGTTTCAAGTACAAATTTATTATAACATTGGTTTTATTTATTGTATATAAGTAATTTTTGGTAGATTACCCAATAAGTCGTTAGTTTATTTATTAACCCGCGTTCTCGCAGGTGGATGTTTCGACTTATTACTAAGGAGTCCTAACTTGATAGGCTTTCAACAGGTAATAAGTATATCCCAACTTCCATATTAATCATGTTCGGATTAATATCATAAACTATTCGAACAAATTCGGTTTCGACTACAAATTTATTATAACATTGGTTTTATTTATTGTATATAAGTAATTTTTGGTAGATTACCCAATAAGCCGTTAGTTTATTTATTAACCCGCAAATCTCGCAGGTGGAAGTTTCGACTTATCACTAAGGATTCCTAACTTTATAGGCTTTCAACAGGTAATAAGTATGCCCAACTTCCGTATTAATCATGTTCGGATTAATATCATAAACTACTCGAACAAACTCGGTATCGACTACAAATTTATTATAACATTGGTTGTTTTTATTGTATATAAGTAATTTTTGGTAGATTACCCAATTAGTCGTTAATTTATCTTATTAACCCGCGAAACTCGCAGGTGGATGTTTCGACTTATCACTAAGGAGTCCTAATTTAATAGGCTTTCAACAGGTAATAAGTATGCCCAACTTCCGTATTAATCATGTTCGGATTAATACTATAAATTACTCGATCTAACTCGGTAAACCCTTACATTCAAATTATAACACTTTACATTTTAATTGTAAATCAAGATTATTTGGTAATTCATTCCATTTAGTGAAATATTTTAAGTAATATTACATATTATAGTATAAAGAATATAGACATAGTTTTAATATATTATTTATTTAGTAAAAAAAAGTGTTAAAAATTGTAATTTATGATATAATCATTGTTGAATATATCAAGAGGAAGTGATAGATGATGCAGCTTTCCGATCAAAAATTAAATCGAATAATTAAAATTCTGTTAGTTATTCTTTTGGCTTTAGCATCAATTTATATATTTTCACAATTTACTGGATTTATAAATGCTATAAGAAATGCAGTTTCAGCTGTTTTAACACCTTTCGTTCTCGCATTTTTTATCAATTTTTTAATCTTTCCAGTCGTAAGATTTGCTGAAGATAAGGGTGTAAGGCCAAGATGGTTAATAGTAGGAATAATTTACTTAATAATTTTTGGTTTATTAGCTATATTTATATACTGGGTTGGACCTAAAGTTGTTACAGAATTAAAAGATTTATTTACAGATAAAATACCTAAAATAGTTGATAATATCACGAAACGTATTTCAGGATTAGACTTCGAGAATAGTCCTACTATAATGAATATTATCGATAAAACTCAATCTGGTATCGAAAGTTATCTTATTATCGCAGTAACAGCAATTACCACATCTATACCAGGAATTATTGACTGGATTTTTACTATAGTACTCACTCCAATTATATTATTCTATTTTCTAAAAGATCATAGTGAAATTGGAGAAGGTATTTATAAAGCAGTACCGGCTAAATTACAACACCATTTTATAGAACTTGTAAAAAAAGTAAATGATACACTTGGTTTATACATTAGAGGCCAAGTTATTATAATGTTTGGTATAGGTACTATAGCAACATTAGGTTACACATTAATTAAGTTAGATTATGCAATCTTATTTGGAGTAATAGTGGGTTTAACTAATATTATCCCTTATATTGGAGCAACTATAGCAGCAATATTTCCTGTAGGTTATTCATTACTTGCAGGTGGCGTAGAATGGTATTATGTCATGTCTTTAAATATTGCTTTTCAATTTGTTGAAGGAAACATACTACAACCTGTAATAATGAGTAAACAATTAGATTTACATCCGCTTATTATTATAGCGTCAATTTTAGGGTTTGGTAGTTTATTAGGAGTCGTTGGTATAATATTCGCAGTTCCACTTGCAGGATTTATCAAAGTATTAATCCTTTATATTAAAGAGGTTCGTGAGAAAAAAGTAAAAGAGGGGTATGAGGTTTAACATTTAAGGAGGAACCTTATATGGTCAAAGTACTTGAAAAGTACAAAATTAATTTTATCTTATTACAAATGATTGCATTTAGTTTTATTTGTATAATGGCATACGTAGATGAAATCTTAGGTATTGATCTAAAATTCTTCTTAAGAATCTCAATATTGTCATTTACAACATTAGCTGTTGTTATATATGAAATAATTATATTTGTTTTCTATAAAAAGGCTAAAAATAGTTATGAAATTGATCCAAATTCAGAAAAAAACAAAATTAATTATAATGAACGATATTTGTGGTTTGTCATTCTACTATTACTTGATGTTATCATTATTGTTAGTTTTATCGCTCATAGATTTGGAAAAATAGATATTATAATCCCATTAGTTATTGGTTTTATCTTATATAGTGTTATTTCTACAATAGTAAAACCATATTTTGGTATAAATCATAAGAAATAAAGTCAGATTAATACTGACTTTATTTCATTTAAGAGTGTAAAATATGAATCAATTTAGTAGAAATTTATTATCCATTGATAAAATAGGACAAAAAATGGTAAAGTACCTGTCGTTTATTCTAAAGAAAAACAACTAACATCAAAATATGATGAATAGATGGAAATATGAGTGATAATAATCTAAAATCAGAATTTCCACCTGCTTCTAATAGTTATGTTCAGCCTGTGGCTGGTTTTGTAGCGGCCAGTTACGCAATAAAAACATTTCTTTAAGATATCGAGTATGATGTTAAAGGTATATATAAAAAAGATAATAAAGTCGAAAAGGAGGAAAAATCATGAAGAGAATCGTCCTTGGTGGAGGATGCTTTTGGGGAGTAGAAGGTTACTTTCAAAGACTTATTGGCATTCACTCTACAAGAGTTGCTTATGCAAATGGCAGCATTGAAAATCCAAGTTACAAACAGGTAAAAAAAGGTGATACAAATTTTTGTGAAGTTGTTGAATTAGAATATGATGAAAATCTAATCACATTAGAAACTATTTTAGACCATTTATTTAGATTCATTGATCCCACTTCATTAAATAGACAAGCTGAAGACGAAGGTACTCAATATCGAACAGGTATATATTATGAAGTATCTGTTGATCGAGATATCGCAAATGCTTATTTAACTAAGAAACAAAAAAATTATGATCAACCTATTGTTGTTGAAGTTAAAAAACTAGAAAATATTTATGAAGCAGAAGAATACCACCAAAAATATTTAGATAAAAATCCAACTGGATATTGTCATGTTAACTTTGGATTACTTAAGCCTGAAGAGTTAAAATAATATACTGATATATAATAAAAAGGATTGCTTATGCAATCCTTTAATAATTTTTAGATCTATGATAAAATTTGCATTAAGGTAAATAAACTGATATAATAAAAACAAACACATGTTTTTATAGAGGTGATTTATATGAGTATTTATCAAAACTCGTTATTTGCGGAAAAAGCACCACTAGCTGATCGGGTAAGACCACATCATCTAGATGAATATATAGGACAAAGTCATATAATTGGTGAAGGGAAAGTCTTAAGAAAATTAATCGAATCTGATAAGCTGCCTTCTATGATCTTTTGGGGACCGCCTGGTGTTGGTAAAACAACTTTGGCGATGATTATCGCATCGATGACAAAATCTAATTTTATTAACTTTAGTGCAGTTACATCTGGAATCAAAGAGATTAAAGATGTCATGAATAAAGCTGAAGATAGTAAAATGTTAGGTGTAAAGACAGTCTTATTTGTTGATGAAATTCACCGTTTTAATAAGGCACAACAGGATGCTTTTTTGCCCCATGTAGAAAAAGGAAATATTGTCTTAATTGGTGCAACAACAGAAAATCCATCTTTCGAAGTTAATTCAGCTTTACTTTCAAGATGTCGTGTTTTTGTTTTAAATAGTTTAACTGCTTATGATATCGTTAAGTTATTAAGAAATGTTTTAAATGATGAAAGTGCATTTGATGATCAAAAGATTATCATTGATGAAGATTTACTTGAAATTATAGCTAACTTCGCAAATGGAGACGCGAGAACTGCACTTAACATATTAGAAATGGCAGTAATGAGTAGTCAAGAAGTCAATGACATCATCACCATTAATAAAGAAACTATAGAAGGATGTATGCAACAAAAAACATTACTTTATGATAAAAATGGTGAAGAACATTACAATCTAATTTCAGCACTTCATAAATCAATGCGAAACAGTGATAGTGATGCAGCAATATATTGGTTAGCTCGAATGTTAGAAGGTGGAGAAAATCCGCTTTACATAGCCAGACGTTTAATTCGTTTTGCATCGGAAGATATTGGTTTAGCTGATCCGCGTGCACTAGAAATTACAATTGCGGTTTATAATGCATGTCACTATAATGGTATGCCTGAATGTGATGTTAATTTAGCTCAAGCAGTGGTTTATTTATCTGTTGCTCCTAAATCAAATGCATTGTATAAAGCTTATGGTAAAGCACGAATAGATGCGAGAAATTCTTTAGCAGAGGGAGTACCACTCCATTTAAGAAATGCACCGACAAAATTAATGAAAGATATAGGTTATGGTAATAATTATCAATACGCACATGACTTTGAAAGTAAAATTGTAAATATGCAATGTTTACCTGATAATTTAAAAGCTGCTAAATATTATTTACCTACTGATCAAGGCGTTGAAAAGAAAATTAAAGATCGAGTGGAGTATTTAAATAATTTAAGAAATGATAATAAAAGTGATTAATCATTATAATCACTTTTTTTCTTGACAATTTTTATTAACTTTATTATAATTATTTTGTGAAATCGAAACGTTTCGATTGGAATTTTTTATAATATGTGTAAAAAAATTATAGAATGACCAATAAATGCAGAAAATAAATGAAAAGCAGTTAAGGAGTTTATAAAATGGATAACAAGAAAGTAGATATTAACGAATTGTTAAGTACTATGTCCATAGAAGAAAAAATTGGACAATTACTTCAATTAGCTCCATTCTTTTTTAGAGAAAATATTATTGGTGAGATAACCGGACCCATGCAAGACCTTGGCATTAGTAGTAAGGATATTAACAAAGCTGGTTCTGTTCTTGGTATTGGTGGAGCTAAAGAAATGAAAGAGATACAAAGTATTTATCTTGAGAAAAGTGAAAAGAAAATCCCTTTAATTTTTATGGCTGATATCATACATGGCTATCGTACAATTTTTCCTGTACCACTTGCTATAGGTTGTACTTGGGATTTAGAGGCTGCTGAAAAGGTAGCTCGAGTTTCAGCTGTTGAAGCATCATCAGGAGGAGTTCATGTCACATTTTCACCCATGGTCGATTTAGTAAGGGATCCTCGTTGGGGAAGAGTAATGGAATCAACAGGTGAAGATCCATTTTTAAATAGTCTATATGCTCGAGCTTTTGTAAGAGGATATCAAGGTGATGATATTTCTAAAGATGGAAATATCGCATCATGTGTTAAACACTTTGCCGCATATGGAGCAGCTGAAGCAGGAAGAGATTATAATACGGTCGATATGTCGGAAAGAATGTTAAGAGATAATTACCTTAAAGCTTATCAGGCTGCAGTTGATGAAGGTGCAAAAATGATCATGACATCATTTAATATCGTCAATAGTATTCCAGCTACAGGTAATGAATGGCTTTTAAGAGATGTTTTAAGAAAAGATTGGGGATTTGACGG
>JARDZP010000121.1 GCA_029240795.1 Haloplasmataceae bacterium
AAATGTAATTTTATCCGCATGATTAAATAAAGGGTTACTCGCAAATGAAACGAGTAGCCCTTCATTATCTCGTGTAATGTCCTAACTTGAGAAAGAACCTAAAAAAATGAGGAAGTTTTTTATAGATTATATTCGTTTTAAAGCATCAATCGGTGTTTTTTTACTTGCTCTTATAGCCGGTAAGAAACCAAAAGCTGAGGCAAAGAAAATACAAACAAAAATACTAACGATACTTGGAACAAGTCTAATCATAATTAAATTAATATTTGTATCGTTAAATGCGCTGATAAGTTCTTCTTTATAGAAATGTCTGATTAGGATATTACCTATTATAGAGGTTACGATGGCAAGTATAACGCCCAGTACACCCGCTATAAAGCCGATTACTCCACTTTCTACTAAAAAGATAGATAAAATATCATTTCTTGTGGCTCCTAATGAGCGTAAGATTCCTATTTCTCTACTCCGTTCAATGACTGAGATTAATAATACCATAAGTAACATAATTCCTGCGGTAATTAGTGAAATAAACATAATGACACTTATGATAAATTGTATTAATTCAATTAAGATATCAAAAATTGGAATTGATAAATTATTATCTAGTCTTTCAAATACTTCTGCTACTTCACGATATTTCACTTTAATTGAAAAGATATCGTCTACATTCTCATTTAAATAGATATAGTAATTATAATATAAGTAATTTTTTTTATTATTGTGATCATATCCTTGCCAACTTGTCGATTGTGTATTCAAATATTCTCCTTCAGTGATGACTGAAACGTTTGATTGAGTAGATTCAATAATTCCGACTATGGTATAGATTTTTGTACTTTTAAATTCATTTGTTAAAGCGACTTTAAATGCATCATAATTTTCACAAATAATGATTCTTTGATCATCATAATCATATTCAAGTGCTATGGAATGAAAGATTTCTTTTTGTTTTTTTATTTGATCACTAAACTTACCAAATCTAGCTTCATCGTATTGTTCAGGAATAGTCACTTCATCTTTATAAATATAACTACTACAAATCTCTTTATATTCTTCATCCTCATAAAGAAAATAAGGAAAGTCGTAATAATATTCGGATGCCACTTCAATGGTTGCGCCATTTAATTTTTCCCAAATCGTTTTTAAATTGTCTATCTCATATAAACTTCGAGCATAATTTCCTGATATAACGATTTCGTTGTTGTTAGTAGGCCATTTGCCACCCTCAACCAATTTACCAAAATATTTACTGGGTTCATCATCCATATATAAATAATTTATTGAATCTTTCATACGGAAATTGTCACGATTTTGTTCTTCTTCATTAATTTTATAGACATCTAGATAAAGATTTTTATTGATTAAAACGTCTTTAAAATTCGAATCAGATTTTAACTGATTTAAATAATCTTTAAAATTGATTCCCAAATCATCTAGTGTATCGTATCTGACATTAAACACTAAATCCGGAGCTTGATTAAAAGCATTTATTTGCTTATCAACATTTATTTTTACTCCATTTGACAATCCATCAATTAAAATAAAACCACTCACGCCAATAGCTAAACCTAACGCTGTTAAAAAAGTTCGCCATTTTTTCATTCTAATATTATGGATTGCGTGATTAATTTTGTCTTTTAAACGATAAGCAGTAAATTTTTTACTTGCTTTAACTATTTTCACCTTTTCGATAGTTTGTGGATTAGTATCTAGTATGACTTCTCCATCTTTTAATTCAATCACTCGATTTGCATATTCATTTGCGATTTTTTTACTATGAGTAACCATAATGACTAATTTTTCTTTACTAATTTCTTTAATGATCTCTAATATCTCTTTAGCGGTTTTTTTATCCAATGAACCAGTCGGTTCATCTGCTAAGATAATATCAGGATCATTAACTAATGCCCTTGCAATAGAAACTCTTTGACGTTCACCACCAGATAATTGTTTTGGTAACTTTTCTGCATGTCTTTCGATATTTACCTTCTTAAGCATTTCTAGCGCTTTTTCACGCGAAACCTTTTTACCAACACCTTGTAGTGCATTTGATAACATTACATTGTCTATTACGGTTAAGTGTTCTATTAATGAATAATTTTGAAAGATAAAGCCGATTTTATAATTTCTGAATTGATCCCACTGAACTTCTGTAAATTTTGTGGTTAAAACCCCATCAATAACCATATGTCCAGTACTTGCTTGATCTAACCCGCCTAAAATATTTAATAATGTTGTTTTTCCAGAACCTGATTTTCCTAATATACAGACAAATTCATTTTCATTAAAATCTAAATTAATATTTTTTAACGCTAAAAAACCGCTATTCCCATCTTGATATATTTTATGTATATCTACTAACTTAATCATGCTTTCCCCCCTACTCTTTTCTTAATGCATCAACTGATTTTAATCTTGACGCCAATATTGCCGGTATTAGTCCACATAATACCGCAAACATAACACTTATGATAAAGACAATGATTACCGATAGGATATCAATTTGTAGTAAGGCAAAGTTTTCAAAATTAGCGATTTGCAATGTTTTAAAAATTCCTCTAATTGTACTATTAAAAATACTATTAATTACGACTGTAAAAAACAGCGCTATTAAAAGGGCAATTGTGGAACTTAACAAACCAATAAAGCCTGATTCAAATATAAATAAATTGACAACATTCATTGCCCTTGCACCAATTGAAGTTAAAATCCCAATTTCCTTAATTCTTTCGATTACCGAAATATAGACCATTAAACCAACTAAAATTCCGGAAACAATAAGCGAAATACCTGCAGTTCCTAATAGTACATATAAAACTGTATTAAAGAAAGTATTAATTGAACCAAAAATAATTTGCGTTGGATTTTTTAAGACTAACCCTTGTTCAATTAATTCATCTGTTAATGCATCAATATCAGTAATTTTATTAATATTTAAATAAAGAACTAATGTAGATTTATCATAAAGTGAAATTTGTTCTGGGTAACGATTATAATAAATTTGGATATCTTCTTCTGTTATTGAAGAGGCATATTTTTCAAGTTTTGTATTTATCACATAAACTTCAGAACTTTCCCCATATATAATACCAACAATCTTTAAGTTTTCATTCAATTCTGAAGTATTTGAAACACGATAAATGGTTAAATTTTCATGATCTAGTAATTCTAATGCTTGTTTTAGTTCTGTTTCTTTAAGATTAGAAATACCCGTTATAGATTCTGCCATTTTTGATGTTATAATCACTTCATTTTCGGTTTCAGGATAAAACCCTACTATTTTACTACTATATAAGAAATTATCTTCTTTTGTTGGTATACCTACTAAAGTATAATTACTTCGTTGGTACGTTTTATATTGTTCGTCTTGGTACTGATTATTTAAAGGTAAAATACGATATTGAAAAAATACTTCATCTACTTCTTCAAGGCTTTTAACAAATAATAAATCTTCTTCTTTAATCACAGAATTAATCATTTCTGGTTTTATATAATATTGGTCTTTAGGAATAAGGTTTTCAATAAAAGTAACTACTTCATTTCTAATCCCGTTAATCAAAAACATAATTAAAAAGATAGAAATCAAGCCAATAGACATGGTAAATGCTGTAAAAATGGTTCTCATAAAGCGTTTCTTTAAATTGTTTTTCGCAAACTTCCATAATACTCTAAACTTCATATTCGGTCTTTTTAAAATAAATGAATTGTTGTAAGTATATTCATTCGTTTTATTTTTAGTATCATTTATAATTTCACCATCACTTAATGTGACAATTCGCGTTGCATATTCTAACGCATATTCTTCTTCATGGGTTACTAAAATAACGACGTGATCTTTTGAAATTACTTTTAAGATATCTAAGATGATTTTCGCATTTTCACTATCTAGTGCACCTGTTGGTTCATCAGCCAATACAATTTTTGGTTCCAAGACCAATGCACGAGCTATCGCAACACGTTGTTGTTGTCCACCAGATAGCTTTTTAGGTGCTTTATGTAAATGATTTTTTAAGCCTAATAAATTACACTTTTCTATTGCTCTATTTCGAGCAACTTTTGGTGAGACACCTTGTAATAATAAGGGTAGTTCAACGTTTTCAACAACCTGCAAATGATCTATTAAATTATATTCTTGAAAAACAAATCCTACATAATTATTTCGATAAATCGCCCAGTCCTTTTTAGAAAATGTTTGTGTAGATATCCCATTAATAATGATATCTCCAGATTCGTATGAATCTAAACCACTAATAAGATTTAATAAAGTCGATTTTCCCGAACCAGACTCCCCTAAGATTGCGAGAAATTCTCCTTCTTCAACAAATAAATTAATGTCTTTTAATGCTTGAAATTGTTTATAATATTTATTTACATGAGTTAGCTTAAGCATAATTCCCTCCCATTTTTAAACCTTTATCATATTTTACCATATAATGTTTATGTAATATATATTCATTTATAAATAAATAGTTTTTAATTTTAGATTTATATTATATAATATCACTAAGGAGGGGATATATTGGAAAACCGGTTTAGAAGAAAGGTAAAATTACTAATCTTTATTTATGCTTTTTATTTTTTTATCTCAACAGTTTTAGCTACTTTTTTTATAGTGATACTCATACTTTCACTTAAATTCGTGTTAATATTTCCATTTTTAATATCTTCACTATTTACTTACTATCATTTTAATCAATTAAAAATAACCCTTTGGATTTTAAAAACATATCACACAGAGTCTAATGAAATAATGGATTATTTAATCAATAAAATGCGACAAGAAAAAAAGTTTGACACTAGTCAACCAAGATCAGTTAATGGCATATCATTTAGTCGTAGATCATTTATATATGGTAATTATCGTGGCGGAATTGTAACTAGAAGATTATTCAGTGATCTATTATTTTTATTAGAAAAGGTGCATGAGAAGAATTACAAACTTCATAAAAATAGAAAATTGAAAAAGGGGCTGTAAAGAAATAAACAGCCCTTAAATGTAAAAAGGAACTTAACCTAGACTATGACATCTGGGAAAAGGTTCCTTTTTATGTTATAATTT
>JARDZP010000042.1 GCA_029240795.1 Haloplasmataceae bacterium
ATGTTTTTTTAGAAAAGATACTAAATAATAAAGATACAATTAAAAAAACTATGGTTACAAATATTATATGATACACTGATGAGTAGTTTAAAACTGCTCCTCCAAGTGCACTTCCGAATACTATACCAAAATTAAATGTACTTGATTGTAAAGAAGTTGCCACATCTTTGCCATGATCTACTTGTTTTGTAACTGCTGTTTGGAACATTGTAACTAGAGAACCAAAAGATACTCCCCATAAAAAGAAAGCTATATGAGATATAATAAACGTCCCTTTAAAAAATACAAACAATATCATGGTAATAAATGCCAATGACAACATAAAGACAGTTAATTCGCCTAAATTTCTATCTATTACCTTTGCAGTGATTATAACTGAGATGATTGTTCCTATACCAAATATTAATGAAGCAACCTTTATACCACCAGCAAAGTTAAAATGCTCAACTAGTGGTGATATATAAGTATATAAACCATAATGAGCCATGATGGTAAGGAAAGTTACGACTAAACAGATGACAACAGATTTATTTTTTATGATATAAAACGGTGAATTTGTAGAAGTTCTTTTTTCTCCTTCAACTGATGGTAAAAAAATTTGACATAATATGGCAATTATGAAAATGATTGCAGAAAGAACAATGAATTCAATTCTCCAACTAACTTCTGTTCCAATTGTAGTCATAATTGGTAAACCCACGCCTAAACCAAGCGTACTACCTGCCATTACTACAGCTATAGCCTTTCCATGCATACTAGAGTGAACTAGATGCATAGCATAGGCAGATATCATAGGCCACAAAACGCCAGCAGAAATACCACCTGCTAATCTTGATATTGCAGTTAAAGAATATGATGATGAAATTGCTATTACTAAATTTGATATCCCAAATATAATCAACAATAAAAACAAAAGTTTTTTTCTATTCATTTGCATTGTCATAGTAATTATAGGAATAGTTCCTAATGCTGAAGCTATAGCATATACACTGACTAAAAGCCCTATAGAATAATACGATACTTGTAATCCTTCACTCATTTCTGGCAATATACCAGAGGGTACTAATTCTGATAAAATCGCCATAAAGGTAACACTTGACATAAGCAATAAATAAATCCATGGGAATTTTTCTGTTTTTGGCTCCATAATATTCTCCTCTATATCCATAGTTTTTAAAGTTTTGTACTATTATTCTTTTCATTTTTTCAAATTTTAACCGCTGAATAATTTAATATTAGACGCATAAAATACAATCGATTAACAAATGAAATAGCTCAATTATTTTTTGATTAAATTATAGTTAATCTATCAATAAAATTTAATTAATTCTAGGAGGATTTGAATAATGAAAAAACTTTATCAAAATGTATACTTAAAAGGAAAAGAAAAAGCGGTAGATTTGTATGTAGAGAATGGTTTATTTAAAGAAATTGGTCCAAATCTACAAGTTGAATGTGATAACCGTATTGATATGAGGGGTAATTTGGCTATCCCTCCATATGTTGATCCTCATCTACACTTAGATTATGTTTACACTGCTCGAAAAGAAGGTGCTAAAAATGAGACAGGAACTTTATTTGAAGGCATACAACGTTGGAGTGAAACAAAAAATGATTTAACTGTTGAAGGATTGAAGGAACGAGCAAAAAGAGCTATAAAAGCAGAAATGTTACAAGGTGTTCAATTTATTAGAACTCATGCAGATGTTACAGATCCTAAATTAACTTCATTACGTGCTTTATTGGAATTGAGAGAAGAGCTAAAAGATTTGGTTACTATACAAGTAGTAGCTTTTCCACAAGAAGGAATGTATTCCTATAAAGGTGGAGATAAATTAGTTGAAAAAGGATTAGAAATGGGAGCTGATTGTGTTGGGGCCATTCCTCATTATGAGTTTGCACGAGAATTGGGTGAAAAAAGTATCCATAAAACTGTTGAACTAGCTCTTAAATATAATAAAATGATAGATGTTCATTGTGATGAAACAGATGATGAACAATCAAGGTTTTTAGAGTTGCTAGCTACATTAGCATATATGGAGGGCATTGGAGAGAGAACAACTGCTTCGCACACATGTGCATTTGGATCTTATAACAATGCATATGCATTTAAGTTAATGAAAGTATTAAGTCTTTCTAAAATTAATTTCATATCTTGTCCAACAGAAAACATTTATCTACAAGGTAGGTATGATACATATCCTAAGCGCCGCGGATTAACACGAGTAAAAGAAATAATTGAAGCTGGATTAAACATTTGTTTTGCACAGGATAGTATTGAAGATCCATGGTATCCAGCTGGAAATGGAAATTTGATGAATGTTTTGGATAATGGTATTCATGCTGCTCAAATTATGTCTTTTAAAGATTTGGACAACGCTCTTGACCTTATAACTATAAATGGAGCTAAAACTTTACAATTAACAGATAAATATGGAATAGAGGTAGGAAAACCAGCAAATTTCATTACACTAAATGCCAAAACCCCATTTGATGCAGTAGTTAATCGTGTTAACGTTGCTGATTCTGTTCGTAAAGGAGAATTACTATTCCGACGCGCTCCAGAAGTTATTGATACAAATATAAGTATATTAAAATAAATTAGTATTATAAAATTCCAATGATGTATGATCTTGATAATGATTTTCTCAATGAACATAAAAAAGACCATATTAAAAGTATTATATCTACATTTAATAGGTAAAAATTCGAGGAACGATTGTCATATTATTTTAAATATTATTTCAACAGAGAATAATGTAAAATTTATTTTCCACCTCTGTATTTGACAGTTAAAAAACATAAAAAGCTTGAAACCCATGTAATTAGTGCGTTTCAAGCTTCTTTATGATATTGTATTTGTAAAAATTTTCCCCATATTTTTTTTATTTATCTGATAATCTGTTCTGAATCCGAATTTAACACGTAAATCTCACTTTTTTGTTAATTGATTTAACAAATAGAAGCAAATATAAGTCTCACTTATCGTACTCTTTTTACTAATATAAATTATATAAACTCTCTACTAAACTATCAATACAAGAAAAAAGGGAATTGATTAAAAGTAAAAGAGAATTTGGTCAGCCACATTACAATAAGTACACTAAGTTATCTGTAACAGCTGAGTATAGCTTTTTGTAGTAGACAAGAATTCAATGTCATGTAAATATCACTATTATCTGCTGCAGCACCCAGAATAAATCCTTAATAAAATTCCTACATTTGCTTATATTTTCCCAACAACTACTTTATCAATAAAATCAATGCCTTTTGATATATCTTTTTGAGATGGGTGTTTTTTAGAAATTCCATCAATCAATTTCCAAACTCCATATGTATCATATCCTTTACAGTTGTATACTCCAATAACTGTAATATTTTGCATCTCTAACTGTTTTTTAAAGGTTTCAGCATATTTTTGGCTACCACTTCCACTAGTATACATAAGGAAGGATTTATTCGGTAAATCAGTATGATTCTCGATGAAATCAAAAAGTGACTTATGAAAAGCTGACATATAAATTCCTGAAGCAAATCCGATAATTTTGTAATGTGTTAAATCAATATTACTCGCTTCAAAGACATCAAACAGATCGACATCACATTTTAATGCTATACCCTCAACCAGTTTTTTAGTATTGTTATGATGTACCGATGCATAAATAATCGCAATATTTCCCATTATCACTCACTCCTAACTATTTTCTCATTGAGTGCATTTTCAACAGCTTTCATTATTACCTTACTAGAATTTGTAGCACTTGACACTGCATCTACCTTGATCCTTTGTTGTTCAACAATTGAATCTATAATTGTTTCAGCAGCTTTTCCTTTTTCATTACGATGTTCTAATATTGTAATTGATTGGATATTATTATCCTTAATATGTTCAATAACTTTTGCGAGGATATAGCCAGCATCAGCTTCTCCAGTATAATCACCATCATCTAGATGACTGTAATCGACATTATGGATTTCGATTGCCTTAATAGCATGGTTATAATTATTCAAGCTTTTTATACCAATGCATCCATGAAGCATGATAAATGCCGTTATACGATGCAACACAATCCAACCCTTTTTGAATTTCTTTCTGAACAAATAACTCAGTGCTAACAGCATTGTACATACAATCATTAAAAAACCTGTAATATACATTGAAAATGGTCTTAGCTTAATAAGCGGCAAAACAACAATCATATGCAATTTGATATAATAAGTAACGAAATACCTAACACCTCATGTACTTTCCAATTAAATTTGTAATGTTTTTTATTCTTGATTCGCTGTAGAATCATTATACTAATTAATAAGATATAGATATTAACTAGTAAAAAAACTAAAGTCATAATTTAGTCCTTTCTTTTAATAACTGAAATAAGTCTTCGAAACTTTGATTCAGAAATTCTACTTTACTTTGTTTCATAGCCTTTAGAATATATTTTTCTTTGTAATCAGCTATTACACAAATACCATAAATACTTCCCCAAAGGGTAAAAACCAAACTAACTAATTGACTTTCATCATCAATATGAAGTTTCTCTTTTAAATATAAGAAAATATGATGATTCAATTCTTCGCCAATTTCATAAATTTCTCTTAAAATCTTATCTTCTTGTAAATCATCATCCGCCACAGATATTTCTTCAACCATCAATTGAAAATTTAATGGATATTTTTCTTTAAAGGTAACAAAGATATTACATATCGAGATGAACTTATCATGAAAATCCTTTTTTTTATCACTAAGTTCTTTTTTTAATTGTTCATATAAATATCTCATTGCTTCTAAAGCAATATAATTTTTTATATCCTCCTTACTTTTAAAATATACATATAATGTCGATTTACTCATTCTAGCTTCTTTCGCGACATCGTCTACTTTTGTATTATCTATTCCATTTTCTCGAAATAATCTTTTAGCTACAGTAATAATATTAGTTTGGTTAATATCAATTAATTGTGGTTCTTTCTTTCTGGCCATAAAATCCTCCATTTCATCATACTCTGAGTTCAATTAATATATATTGTACTCAAGGTTCGATTAATTGTCAATAGATTATATCATTTATTTTCTATAATTTTTTCTTCAACCAAAAAAGACTTCTTGTTTCTCAAAAATTTCAGAGAACAAAAAAGCCATGTTTTTGACACTTTACCTTCTTAATAAATTCCAGTCACACCATCAAAAAGAACGAGCGGATGGTAACCATTTTGTTGATAATGCGCATTATAGCTTGTTTATTTTTTCTGTCAAATCTATTTTAATAATTTTTCTAGCCAAGTGATGTTTAAAAATAGATAATCCAGAACCACTATTTAAATTCATTTCTTGATCAAATGAACTAGACAACTTATTTATACCATTTTTTTCTTGAAGTGACCTAGTAATATAAGCGTAAATTAAATCAGATAATTTATCATTATCTATTTCAAAAAAGGAATCAAGCATATTTATATTATAAAAACTATGAAATGAACTTATATTTAAAGGAACATTATTATTAATTTTCTATTAAGTTCCTATTGCCTAATCTATTCCTTTTTGTTTCCAATAAATACTTTCGATTTCAAATTTTTCTAATACTCTTTTACTTTTTAACTCCTCATGATTTTTTATTGTTCTTGCATTATCAACAAACTTATCACTTATTTTACTCGTAACTAAGAAGTCAGTCGTCATAATAATATATTCTTGAGTATTTGGATTCTTAGGATGTTCAATTCCTAATTCATTGGAAATTGAAATTGTTTGTTCTAAATGAAGTAGCGGAAATTGTTCCCTAATATCAACAACATAATCTGAATACTCCAAAAAATAAAAGAAGTCTATTTCTAAATCTGACATAAATTCATGGTGTCTATAAGTTTTAATCCCTTTTAAACGTGTGACTCTTCCTAAAGATGGTACATCTTGAATTGTTATAATGGTAAATAATTTTCAAGTGTACTTTGACCACGTCCTTCTTTTATATATTTATCAATATTCTGGATCCTTTTTCTTTTAGCCAAAGTACTCACCACTTTTTGCTTAAATTTTTATTGAATGATATAATCTAGTATCATTTTAATACATTTTATACAAATTATCTAGTTATATAACAAAAAATCGCCTATAAGTATTTATATACTATCATAGGTGATTTTTATTGTAAGTTTATAAAAAAGTTTAAACAAAATTTGATTTTGAGATAAGTTTTGAGATACAATAATTTAGTTTTTTTCTAAAAAAGTTCAAACATAATAATATAATAACTATATTTTCTATAAAATTATTTTCTAAAAAAGTTTAAACAAACTAGTTCAATAATATACCATATTCAAGCATTTATTGCTTCATAATAATTATTGAGAAAATATCTATATAAATCATAATCTTTAGACAATGAGATTATAGGATATATCTTTATATGCAAGAAAAATAATTAAATTTTTCATAAAAAAAGAACACAAAATTGCTTTGCAGTCTTAATTAGAATTAATCAATAAATTGAGATTTATCTAGTAGTGCTTTATGCATAAAAACGAAAATTTTTGAATGAAAATAATCATTAGTTATTAAATAATTATTCCAATTTTTTTCTCATTATAACTCTATTATTTGCTTCATAGTATGAAGTAAATCCACATTTTTCATATAGCTTAATAGGACCCATGAAATCATCCTCAGTATTTATAAACTCTATGTTTGGATATGCTTCTACAAAATCAAAACCTTCCTCTCTTGCATCTTTGCATACACGCTCAAGCAACAAACTAGCAATGCCTTGCCCTCTAAATTCTGGTGCTATCGTAAAACAGAATACAGATTTCACTTTTGAATTATCTTTTCGAATTTCACCCATAAACATTTGCCAAGAGCAGCATTTATAACAATCTGATTTTGTGTTTGTATTACACCAGCCGATAACTTTATTACCAAGATAAGCAAGATAACCTTGAATGTTGTTTCCATTAATATAATCAATAGCAATATCACGTCTTTTTTCTGCTGTTGAAAAGTCTTTTTTCGTATAATCATCGTTGCACCAGCAAACACAATAACATCTATGCTCTAGCTTGTTTGTAGAATGAGGAGTTGTGTCAAAAAAATACAAATAATCCTCTAATAATTCTGGAGTCAATTTTCTAATTTCAATGTTCATCCATATTCCCTCCCTTTGAGTAAATAAATCAATTTATTTACAATAAATTACTATTTAATACGAGTTTATTATACTACATTTCATTATAAATTTACAAACATAATAATATTCAAATCTCGTTAATTCCAAACTAATTTTTTTAGGTTCGAACCTGATTATTTGCAAAAGTCTTTTTGTTCCTAAGATTAAAAAAATTGCCCTTTCGGACAATAATTTTGTTGGATTTAGCTATAAAATCCTTATATTTTGACTAAAACCTACTTTTCAAAAGAAGAATTTTAGACGTACATATATGGTACACTAATTAAGAAATTTATTTTACTTCATTTTAATTAGTTTTACTAGTTGTATGTTCAATTCCTAATTCATTGGAAATTGAAATTGTTTGTTCTAAATGAAGTAGCGGAAATTGTTCCCTAATATCAACAACATAATCTAAATTCTCTATAAAGTAAAAGATGTCTGTTTCTAGATTTGACAAAATATATGTTGTCTTTTGTTTTTATCCCTTTTAATCGGTTAACTCTTCCTAAATATTGGTACATCTTGAATTGTTATCCATGGTAGATAATTTCTTTTAGCCAAGTTACTCACCTCTTTTTGTATATATTTTTATTGAATGATATAATCTAGTATCATTCTAATACATTTTATACAAATTATCTAGTTATATAACAAAAAATCACCTATAAGTATTTATATACTATCTTAGGTGATTTTTATCAAACTATATTTTAATAATATTATTCAACAGTAACACTCTTAGCTAAATTTCTAGGTTTATCAATATCTAAGTTTCTATGAAGTGCTGCATAGTATGCCATAAGTTGTATTGGCACGATTGTAACAAGTGGAGTTAGTAATGGATGTACATCATCTATTACGATTTGATCTCCATCTGCACTAACAGATTTTAAGGAAATCACTAGTGTATTAGCACCTCTTGCTTTAACTTCTTTAACGTTAGAACGTGTATTTAAGTTAATATTTTCCTGTGAAATAATCGCTATAACTGGTGTATTTTTTTCAATCAGTGCGATTGTACCATGTTTTAATTCGCCAGCAGCAAATCCTTCAGTTTGGATATATGAAATTTCTTTTAATTTTAACGCAGCTTCAAGTGCTACAAAATAATCCATATGTCTACCAATATAGAAACAATTTCTTGTAGTTGGCAATAATTCTCTTGCACATTCTTCAACTACTTCCTTCTGATCACAAAGTGTCTCTAATACACTAGATACAATTGACAATTCATGTTGTAAATCAAATGTATTATTAGGATTTGTTAAATAAGCCAAGATTGAAAGCACAGCGATTTGCGCAGTATATGCTTTTGTTGAAGCAACTGCGATTTCAGGTCCTGCATGCAGTAGTAATGTATAATCTGCTTCACGTGATAAAGTCGAACCTTTCACATTTGTGATCGTTAAGGCTTTATATCCAAGTGATTTTATTTTAACTAATGCTGCTCTACTATCTGCTGTTTCACCTGATTGTGAAATAAAGATAAATAAAGGTGAAATTGATAAAATTGGCGTATTATAAACAAACTCACTTGAAATGTATACTTCAACAGGAATGTTAGTTAATTTTTCAAATAATTGTTTTCCGATTAAACCAGCATGGAAACTTGTACCAGCTGCGATTATAAATATTCTATCTGCTGATCTAACCAAAGATAGAATATTTTCATCTATATATAAATGACTATTTAACTGGTATTCTTCTAATATTCTTCTGATCACAAAAGGTTGTTCATCAATTTCTTTTAACATGAAATGTTTATATGTTCCTTTTTCAATATCATTTGGATCAATACTTGATTCAAAATAATCACGTTTTATAATAGCTCCAGTAATTTCAAAAATTTCTACTTTATCACGCGAAATAATCGCATATTCCTTGTCATTTAATTCAAAGAATTTATTTGTTTCACGTAACATAGCCATCGCATCTGAACCTACCATATTAAATCCATCACCAATTCCTATTAACAAAGGTGACTTATTTTTAACCACATAAAAGACATCAGGGTTATCTCTATCCAAGATAGCCAAAGCAAAAGACCCTTTTAAGCGATTCATCATATGTCTAATTGCGACATCCACTTGAGTGTACTTATTAACGTAATAACTTAATAATTCCACTACTAATTCGGTGTCCGTTTCACTTTTAAACTTTAATTCAGCAAAATATTTGCATCTTAAAGCATCATCATTTTCAATTACACCATTATGAACAAGTGTAAAACGACCATCTTGACTCGTATGAGGATGAGAATTCACTTGATTAGGAACACCATGTGTTGCCCATCTCGTATGCCCAATACCCATTGTAGAGGCATCCTCCCCTATGACTTGTCTTAAATGACTAATTCTCCCTTTATCTTTATATACTATAACCTCGTTATTAGTATATATTGCTACTCCCGCAGAATCATATCCACGGTATTCTAGTGTTTCTAGCCCTGTTAATAAGACGTTCTTAACATCTTTTTGGCCAATGAAACCTACTATTCCACACACAATATCTTCTCCTTCCGAAAATTAAATGAAATGTGCGTGGCTCACCTACATCATACTATTTTTTTGTTCTACTCGTTACCAAGTAGCTTTGTAAAATAATTTTTAGTACAGATTGGTACTAGAAGGCATCCGCCGAAATCTTCGATAAACCTTCACCTCGTCAACTAGGGGTCCTAGTTCTGGCGCTTCATTTTTACTTAGGTGTGCCATACATATTATTATATTGCCTTTAAATAAAAGACGTTATTAATTATATCATAATTATTTAAGAAACTGGAGAAAAAATTCTCCAGTTTCTTTAAATTAATTATTTATTTTTTATAATAATTTTGCTTTTATATCGATCTAACCCTTCAATTAATTCTATTATAAATATATTTTTTGTATATTCTTCCTTTTTAATGATTATCTTTGTTTCTAAGCCAATAACAAAACCAATATCGTCTAATAAAAACATAAATAAATCTTTTTCATTAACTTTCATATCTAAATCAATTTTAATTGTTACTTTAGTTAACAGACTAATATGATTTTCAAGACAAATTTCAAATAAAGAATCACTCATTTGTTTCATTAACTCTTTATTCTTCATTATGTTCATCCTCAATATTTTTATTCGCAATATTAAATAATTGATGATAAACATAATAATAATGACTTAACAAATCATTATAATAGTATCGTTCATGAATACATGTTGTAACACTAACTAAATATTGTAACTGGTTAATATAATCAACAACATTTTTAATTTGAATATTAATATCGTTTTCCATTAATATCCCTCCACTATAAAATACGATTAATCATATTCAATTATTACTTATATTTTAGTATTAAAATCCATTAAATTAAATTATTGTTATATAACTATAATTTTTAAAAGACTACAAAATAAATTAGGCGTTTTAACTCACTCAAAGAAACTAAACATTATTAATAAACTACACTATTTTAAAAAATAATAAGCGATTAAAAATAAATTATCGTTTTAATTGACAAACTATTAGTAAATTAATAGAATTAAAATTGCTAATTAAAAAGTGACCTTGTCACAAATTCATTGTGACTTTCACAAATCGAGGAGGATTTATGCTTAGTTTTATTGGTGATATAAATATACTAACAATTATCTTATATAGCATCACTATCTTAACAGTCATTTTCTTATTTTTACTTACTAAAGTAAAAATAAAAAACAACTTCACAAAAAGAGTACTGATCGCTCTAGGAATAGGAGCCGTTATCGGATTACTATTTGCTGGAATCGAAAATCCTAAATTAACAACAACTGAAAAAACTGTACTCTTGATTGAACTTATTAGACCAATCGGAAATATCTACTTAGGTCTATTAAGAACAATCATTGGCCCACTTGTTATAATTTCCATCATAAAAAGTTTCACTTCTTTAGGTAATGAAAATAAATTATCAAGAATTGGGATCAAAGCGATCGCTGGCTTATTAATAACAACTGGGATTGGCGCAACAGTTGGGATCATCTTTGCTTCCGTAACTAACCTAGGTTCTGGATTCGCAATTGAAAATCTTGCAGACCGTTCTAGACCAGTAAAAAATTTATTCGAAGTTATTCAAAGCTGGTTCCCAGATAATCTTATTGCTGATTTAAATACAGGTGGTTCTAGAATTATCGCAGTGGCAGTATTCGCAATCTTTATCGCAATCGCAATTATTAAAGAAGGAAAGAAACATCCTGAAAGAATAAAACCATTTATGGATTTAGTTGAATCAACTAATTTTATCATTTTAAGATTCATGCGATTAATCATTAACTTTACACCAATTGGGATTTTCCCTTTTATCGCTATCGCATTCGCAAAAAATGCTAATGATTCAATCGTACAATACGCTATCTACTTAGTAGTCATTTATTTAGCTTTAATCTTCCACTTTGTCGTGGTTCATTTAGGCTTAATTACATTTGGTGCAAAATTAAACCCAATTAGATTTGTTAAGAAAATCTTCCCAGCTCAAGTAGTAGCATTCACAACTCAAAGTAGTTATGGAACACTACCCGTTACAATCAAATCATTGACAAACCGTGTTGGTGTATCTGATCGAATCGCCGCATTCGTAGCGCCAATTGGTGCAACAATGGGAATGAACGCTTGTGGTGGTATATATCCTGCAATGGTATCTATCATTACCGCAAATGCATTCGGAATTAATTTATCATGGTTTGACTATATCTTAATCATTTTAGTATCTGCTTTTGCTTCTATCGGTATCGCAGGAGTTCCAGGTACTGCAATTATCGCAGCTACTGTCGTGCTAACATACTTAGGCTTACCACTTGAAGGTATCGCCCTAGTTTACGCAGTTGACTCTCTAGTAGATATGGGTAGAACAGCATTAAACGTGACTGGTGTTACTGTCATTTCAACTTTAGTAGCTAAATCTGAAGGTGAACTTGATTTAGACACCTTTAACGCAGATCAAACTGAAGTATTAGATGTTACACACGAATAATTAATAATATTGATGGTTACTAACAACATTAGTGGCCATTTTTTTATTGATCTCCTCGCTAAATATTAATTTAAATACTCATATAGTTATACTTGTTTTGTTTATAAAGATTTTGAATTAGATGATTATACACCAGATGAACTGAATTACTTAAACGAACATATAAGAATATTATCGGCACTATACGGTTTCTTAAAACCATTTGATGGAATTAAGCCTTATCGTTTAGATTTAAAGATGAAAATTGAAAAATTTATAACTACTGGGAAGTAATAAATGATGAATTTATTACTTAAGAGATTATCATTAATTTAGCATCCAATGAATTTAGTTCATTAATTTCCTAGAAAATAAAAAGGGTACTTATAAAAATATAAGTACCTACTCAAAAATGGCTCGTGGAATAATGCTTAATTATTTAATTAAAAATAAAATAAATAACATTTACATGATAATTAAAAAAAGCTTTTTAATAGGCTTTTATTAATATCCACTATTTTCAGGTTCATGATAATTATCAATATCCGAAAATGAACTACATTGACGATTAAAAAATAATGGTACTTCACCAGTTGGACCATGACGATGTTTTGCGAAAATAACATCAACTTGACCTTGGCGTGTCGATTGTTTATTATAATAATCATCACGATACAAGAAAGCAACGATATCGGCATCTTGTTCAATACTTCCAGATTCACGTAAGTCAGCCATGATTGGTTTTTTATCTTCACGTGTTTCGACTTGACGTGATAACTGAGCACAAGCTATAACCGGAACTTTAAATTCACGTGCGATTTCTTTTAAAGTACGTGATATTTCCGATACTTCTTGTTGTCTATTCCCACCATTATTAGTACTACCTGTTAATAACTGTAAGTAGTCGATTATTATTAACCCTAAGTTTTTATCTTTGGCTTGGAATAATTTTCGACACTTAGCTCTTACTTCAGATACTTTTATTCCTGGAGTATCATCAATATAGATATTATAATGTGATAAAGTATCACACGCTACTAATAACCGATTGACTTCATTACTATCTAATATCCCTTTACGTAAGTTTTGAGCATCAATTTGTGCTTCTGAAGTTAATAAACGATTGACAAGTTGTTCAGCACTCATTTCCAAACTAAAAATCGCAATTCCAGGATTATTATTAAATTTAGCCACATTTTTAGCTAAATTTAAAACGAAGGCCGTTTTCCCCATCGCTGGACGAGCAGCTAGGATAAACAAATCTTCTTTTTGTAAACCTAAAGTTAATCCATCAAACCGACTAAAGCCTGTTTGTAAACCTGTAATTTGAGTACCATTTTCAGCTTGTAATTTTATTTTTTCATAAACGTCATGAACAACATTACTAATCTCTTTAAAGTCAGCCGCACTCCGATTTCTAGCTACTAGCATGATTTTCTTTTCAGCATCATCTAATAAATCATCGATTGGTGTATCACCATTAGTCGCATTTTGTGCAATTTGATTCGCTGTGTCGATCAATTTACGAGCAACTGCTTTTTCATGAACGATTTCTACATAAGTATTAATATTCGCAGTTGTTGGAACCATTTCAGATAATTCCAGTAAATAGTCTAATCCACCAACCTCTAAAAATTGATTACGATTTTTTAATTTTGTTGTTACTGTTGTTATATCAATTGGGTAACTTTCTTGAGTTAATTCTACAATACAAGAAAATAAAATTTGATGGCGCATTTGATAAAAATCTTCTGGCCTAATTTTGTCCACAATATTTATCAAAACGCGATTATCAAGAAAAATCGCTCCAATGATTGATTGCTCTGCTTCATTGTTGAAGGGAACAGATTGGGCCATAACATACCACCTACACCTAACTTTTTAACTATTTATCTGTTAATAATACTTGGAAATCTGCTAATACTTCATGATGAAGTTGAATAGATACTTTTGTATAACCTAAAGTATTAATATTATCATCTAATAAAATTTTACGTTTATCTAATTTAATACCAAATTGTTTTTCAAATTCTTCTACGACTTGTTTAGTGCTTACTGAACCAAAAAGTCGACCGTTATTACCAACTGTAACTTTAAACTTTAACAATTTATCTTGAATTTCGGTTTTTAATTTTTTAGCATCTTCAAGTAGTTGTTGTTCTAAAGCTAATTTAGCTTTCTTTTCATCTTCTATTTTCTTTAAATTTACATCATTTGCTTGCGCTGCTTGATTATTAGTGATTAAAAAATTAGCATATCCATCTGCGATATTAATAATATCGCCTTTTTTCCCTTTATTTTTTACATCACTTAGTAATATTATTTTCATTTACTTTTTCCTCCTCAAGATATTCATCAATTTTTTGTAATAACATATTATAGGCTTCTTGTAACGTTTTATCTTTTAATTGTGATGCGGCATTATTAAAATGGCCTCCGCCACCCATTTTTTCCATAATTAATTGGACATTTACTTCACCAAATGAACGTGAACTGATTCCAATTGTATTTGCATCAATTTTACCTATAACATATGATGCTTTAACATTTTCAATCATGAGTAACCAATCAGCTGTTTGAGCTAACTTCACTTTGGTTAAATTAGCGATATTATCTGCCATAACAATAGCCATGTTATCTTTAGTAAGTTCAACTTTTTCAAATAATTCAGCACGAAGCATATGTTCTTCATAACTTTCACGAAGCATCGTTTGTACTGCGAGTGTATCTGCACCTTGTTTTCTTAAAAATGATGCTGCTTCAAAAGTTCGTGATCCGGTACGATAAGTAAAATTGTTTGTATCAACAATTATACCCGCTAACATGACCGTTGCTTCTAAGTCAGTAATTTGAACTTTGATTGGATAATATTCAATAATTTCTGAAATAAGCTCAACGGTAGACGATGCATATATTTCAGTATAGATTAAATTAGGAGACTCAATAAATTTCGTTCCACGACGATGGTGGTCGATCACAACGATATTTTTTACACGATTCAAAAATTTTGCTTCAATAACTAAACTTGGATTTTGTGTATCTACAACAACAAGTAATGTTTTTGAAGTCACTAAATCAAGCGCAATTTGCGGCGATACAACTTTAGATAAAATATTACTATTGTTATCATGTAAATAAGTAAATACTTTTTGTAATGTATTATCAATTTCTTTCGTATCAATAACGATAAAACATTCTTTCTCACTCTTACGCGCTAAACTTAATACACCAATACATGCGCCAAAAGCATCAACATCGGGAATCTTGTGTCCCATAATAATAACTTTATCAGCCTTATCTATTAGTTCTTGTAAATCATGAGCAACAACACGGGCTCTAACACGATTACGTTTTTCCACAATATTAGATTTTCCACCAAAGAATTTAATGTCTTTTTCAGAATACATAATAGCTACTTGATCTCCACCACGACTTTGTGTTAATTCAAGTGCTTCTAATGCTTTATCATTTAACGCAATTAAATTAGGTTGATTATAAGCAATACCAATACTCATGGTTAAATTTGTATCGAATTGTTCCGAAACCTTTTTCATTTTATTTAATAAATCAAATTTATTTAAAACTAACTTTTGTAAAGTCGCATATTCAAAGAATAATAAAAATCGCCCTTCACTATAGTTTTTGATTAAAATATTATTTTCACTTGCGTATTGTATTAACATTGAAGTTACTCTGCCTAAAAATAAATGACGTTTTTGTTCAGATAGATCGCTAATTGCTTCTTCTAAATTATCTAAAACAATATAGCCTACAGCTAATTGTTTATTTTCATAAGAACGAATTTTATTTTCTCGTTCTGTTACTTCCATTAAATATAATGTACGGTACACAGGAAAGTGTTTAACTTCAAAAATTTTATGGTTAATTTCTACCGTAAAATTTTCAATACTCAATTTTTCATACAAAGTACGATCAATATCTTTTAAATGCTTTCCAACGTTTTTTGTTCCTAATAATTTGCGTGTATTATAGTTAACCCATTCTACTACAAACTTATCGTTATAAACAATTATGGAAACTGGAAAGTTATTAAAGGTATTAGATCCAACTTTACGAATATGATAACCTAATTCATCAATAGCTTTTGCTTTACTATCTGATGAGTAATATTTATATAAAAATAAAATTTGAGTAGCAATCATCGTGGTTATTATTGAACTAAAAATTAACCGCTCTGATTCATAATTTAAAATTAAGTCAATCACTAAAAACGCAAATATAAATGCATATATTGCGATCATTGTGGTTAATCTTATTTTATACTTTTTTTCCATATTAATAGCACCTCAAGCTACAAGCATTTCCCATTATTATAGCACATTATAAATAATAACACAATTTTTTATATTCTTCTATAGTATATCACCATTATCCAATTAATTCATAATTTCCAAAATATGTAAAAAAATAAATCCTAGTACTAGGATTTATTAAAATCATTTAATTATAAAATCTTGTTCCACATTTATTACAATAAGTGGCTTCTAACTCGTTTTTAGCTTGACATTGACTACACACTTTATGATTTACAATTGGTTTTCCACACGTATCACAAAACTTAGCATCATCATCATTTTCAGCATTACAATGGCGACATTTAATCATGTTTTTAGGATTACTCCCATTTATACCTTCACTGATTGAACGGGCTACGGTTTTGATACTATCTTGTGTTCCATCTACCATATAATTAACAACATCTTTAGCAACTGGAGTGACTTCATTTGCTGAATATCTTGCAACTTCTCCTTGGAATGCAAACATGGTCATTGATGAACCGACAAATGTTAGTGGCATACCTACAAAAAATAACATAAATCCTTCTGGAAATGTGATGATTCCATAAATGATACAACAAATTCCAGCAATCAGACAGATCTTCCCAATTGTTTTTAGTTTCTTTTTTGTTTGTTGATGTTTTGGATCTTTTTCATTAATCATATATATCCCCCAATTCATTAATGAGTTAATTATAACACTGCTTTACCATGAATTCTAGCAATTTCTTTATCGTTATAAAATCCAAGATTACTAAAATATTCAAGTACTAATTCATTGTCATTAAAAGTAAATTTTAAGTAGTAAGTAAATGGTGTTTCAATGACTCTAGCTTCAATAATAAAGGTATGTTCAGTTAACCAAGTACCACTACAATAGACATTGGTGAAGTAGTTAAAGAAATTACTATTGATGTAGTGCCATTCACCTTTTCCAAAATGAACATCAAATTTTCCACGATCATCTACTAAGCTCAATTTATTTTCATTAAAGTTTATAACGATGATTTTAAGATTGACATTATTTTGTTCAAGCGTAAATACTTTATCGTTTATTACATTTATAATTGCTTCACGATCGCTAACTCTTTTGGGTAAATGCTTTAAGTTTGCGCATTTTTCACATAGAATTCTATAATCTATTTTATTTTCAACTAAAGAATTATTACTAAAAGCTGGTAATAAATGCTCCCAAATCAGATTTAAAACTATATGCATATTTTCAATCCCGCTATTTATCGCTACAACTGCATTAGATTGCGGTAAGACAACACAATATTGCCCAAATGCACCATCAGCCCGGTAAACATTATGGCGACAACGCCAAAATTGATAGCAATAACCTTGACTCCAATCTTCACTACCACCCGTATTATTATCAACATGTTTTGAAGTTGCTTCTGTAATCCATGCTTCACTTATAATGCGTTTTTGATTATATATACCTTTATTTAAATACAATAAACCAAATTTTGCGATATCCTCTATATTTAAATATAAGCCATATGCACCAAAATTAATTCCATGAGGACTTACTTCCCAGTATGGCTTATCAATTTCTAGTGGTTCAAATAAACGTGGCATTAAATAATCTACTAGTTGCAGTTTTGTTACTTTTTTTAAAATGTAAGCTAATATATAAGTTGCACCATTATGATACATAAAATGTGTTGATGGTTTATATTTAACAGGTAAACTAAAAAATACTTTTATCGGATTTTCCTCTAATAACATAAATGGTAATGTATCTTCTTCATGACCTGTACTCATCGTTAGTAAATCTTTTATTCGTATGCTTGCTAAATTCGGACTAACATCTTCTGGTAAATCTTCTGGAAATAAATCAATTAACTTATCCTCTACACTAATTAAGCCTTCACTAACCGCTAATCCTATCGCGGTTGAAGTAAAACTTTTACTGAGTGAATATAACGCATGAGGTAATTCTTTATTATACGGTTTAAATTCTCCTTCAGTAATTACTTTACCATTACAAATGATCATCAAACTGTGGATTTCAATCTTATTTGCTTCAATCGCATCTAAAAAATTAATTATACTTTTACTACTCATACCCACTAATTCTGGTATACTTCTTTGTAACATCTTTTTTACCTTTATCTCGTTGTTAGACCATCTAACAAGTGATCACCTTTCAAAATTTGTAAACTGTCTTTGTTATCTTTAAGAAATAACAGACAATAATTAACATTTTGCTGAATTATTTCATTGGGTGAAAACTCTATTTCACCATCATGCTCACCAAAAGCATAATCAAATTTCAATTTTGAGTAAATATCATTAACAAAATTGATTAGTGAATCTTCTAAATCTAAATAAGATATTTTAAAATAGTCTTCGAATAAATCGATTAAAAAACCGTAAAAATCTTCATCTTTATAAATCGTTATATTAAGCAGTAAATCAAATCCTAAAAAAGAAGCATTCAATTTAATATTACTATAAAAATAATTCGTTAAATTATTAAAATCATCTTCAATAATATCATTATAGTTTATTTTTCTTTCTAACCAGTTATCTTCTGATAAATCAAAACATACTTTGTAGATTATTGGTGAATTTTTATTATTTAGTAATTTTAATAATTGTTTTAATGAATCCTTTATCTCTTTATCGTTTTGAAAAACAAAACCTAATGAAATATAGCTTCCCATTTTATATACAATCTCCCTTACTATTTATTAATAATATTTTACATCATTTAGCAAAGCAATAAAAGAGATTTATTATCTATATTTACAAAATATTACAAAATAATTTAAAAAGCAAAAATAAAGGCAAAAAAAGACAGACGTAGCTCTGTCTTTTCTTACATAACTCCTAGATGAATATGAAAACTACGTTGTCCATCAATAAAAGTTAATTTATTATACTATATTAAAATAAATAATACAAGATATATATAAAAAAACTCCCAAATGGGAGTTCAGTTTATTATTACTAGTCTCTTGAGAATGGTAATAATGCCATATGACGTGCGCGTTTAATCGAAATTGTTAACTCACGTTGATGTTTAGCGCATGTTCCTGTAATACGTCTTGGAGAAATTTTTCCACGATCTGAAACATATTTTCTTAATAAATCAGAGTTTTTATAATCTATAACAGCTGGTTTAAATTCAGGATTTTTATGATCAGTTACGCAAAAACTACATACTTTACGACGACGACCACCTTGTCTATTATTACGACGTGGTCTTTCATTATTATTGTTCATTATTCCTACCTCCTTTTAGAATGGTAAATCATCTTCTGATATATCAACATTTGGATTATCATTAAAATAATCATCTTTTGGTTGTGACTTATTGTTGTTATTATTGTTAAAAGATTGATTGTTCGTTGGATTATTATATTTATTTTGTTGTTGTGGTACATTCATAGTAGGTTGTTGTTGATTGAATGATGGTTGTTGTTGTTGAAATTGATTATTTTGTTGATAATTACCTTGTGGATAATTATTTTGCGAATAATCGTTTTGTGATGATTTTGTATCTAAGAACACAACATTATCACAAATAATTTCAGTAATGTATTTTTTCACACCATCTTGTCCATCGTATGAACGATTTTGGATTCTACCTTCAACACTAATTAAACTACCTTTTTTAACATAACGGCCAACGATTTCTGCTAACTTTTTATAACAAACACAGTTAAAAAAATCTGTTTCTTTTTCGCCATTTGGTCCAGCAAAATTGCGACCAACTGCAAGCGAGAAAGTACCAACAGCATTTCCTGTTGTAGAAACTCTCATTTCAGGATCTTTCGTTAATCTTCCGATTAAGATTACTTTATTTAACATATAACATCACGCCCTTAATTATTCTTCATCTTTAACAATGATATAACGGATGATATCTTCACTAATACGAGCTAAACGATCGAATTCGTTAATGGCTTCAACTGGTGCTTTAGCAGTGATTAAAGCATAATTACCTTTACGGTAATCGCCTATTTCATACGCTAGATTACGGACACCCCAGTTTTCAACTTTATCAACTACAGCATCTCTACTAGTTAAAACATTAGTAAAATTATCAACTAAAGTTTTTTTAGCATCGTCTTCCATATTAGGTCGAATAATAAACATTATTTCGTAATTTTTCATCAAAAATACACCTCCTTTTGGTCTTTGGCCCATTTTTCATGAGCAAGGAGTGAGTAAAAACTCACGCAAAGAATTATAACACTTTTAATTCAATTTGTAAATATAGATTGATCTTTTATTTACTTTATTCTAAATATTATCAAAAAACAGTTTAATAAAAGTGTTATTATTTAATATTATTGGTAAAAATTGATTATTTTAATTATTCATTATTCAATTATATAATATTTTGTGCTAAAATAAAAAAAAGAGACTTGGAGGTTATATGAAAAAAATTCAAATTAAAAATGATGTGAACAATTCTCTACTTGGATTTGGTTGCATGCGTTTTCCGACAAAACATGGAAAAATTGACCGTGAACTTGCTACTAAAATGCTTGATTATGCATATGAACATGGATTAAATCATTTTGATACAGCTTATAGTTATCATGATGGTGAAAGCGAATTATTTTTAGGTGAATATTTAAAGAAGCATGACCGCAAAAGTTTTACTCTGTCTACTAAGCTTCCCGTTTGGAAAGTAAAAAAATATGAGGATTTTGAAGTTTTTTTAGATGAACAACTAAATAAACTACAAGTTGAATATTTCGACTTTTATTTACTACATGCACTTAATAAAGAACGTTGGGATATTATCGTTAAAAATAATGTCTTTAAGTTCATCGAAGAAGCTAAAGCTAAAGGAAAAATCCGTTATTGTGGCTTTTCTTACCATGATGGAAAGGAACCATTTAAAGAAATTATTAACTCTTATGAATGGGACTTCTGTTTACTTCAAATTAACTATATTGACTTTAATATTCAACAAGGAGCAGAAGGGTATGATCTTGCTGCTAGTAAAGGTATTCCAGTATGGGTAATGGAACCATTAAAAGGTGGCAACTTAGTCACTTTAGCAGAAGATATCATGAATCACTACCAAAAAGTGAATCCAAATGATTCGGCAGCTAAATGGGCTTTCAGATGGGTTCATTCTCTACCTAACGTAAAATTAATTTTAAGTGGGATGTCTTCATTAGAACAAGTTGAAGATAATTGTGCCATTTTTGATGATATTACGCCACTCAATGAATTAGAACTAAAAATTGTGGATGAAGTACGAGTCATGATTAATAATCGCGTAAAAGTAGCTTGTACTGGATGTAGATATTGTTTACCCTGTCCTGTAGGTATCGAAATTTCTAAAAACTTCAGTATATACAACAACAGTTATATGTATAATAATAAAGGCAGCGGTAAATGGCAATATAATTCTAATTTAAAGATTGAACAACGCTCATATAACTGTATTGAATGTGGTCAATGTTTAGATCAATGTCCACAAAAATTGCCGATACCACAACTATTGAAAGAGGTAACTGCTTATTTTACTGAATAAGGAGGAATTATGGCAAGAAACAGAACAATCGTGCACGATGGTATTGGTTTCGGTACTGTTCTAGCCATCGTTATTAGCTACACCGCATGGAAATCAATTATCTGGGCTATCATACATGGTGTACTAGGTTGGATATATGTCATTTATTATGTTATCAAATATGTTGTAAAAATTTAATTCCATATCATTATATAAAGTTGAAAGAGATTATTTTCACCTAATTAGTGTTTATAATCTCTTTTTAATTTGATTAACTTTCTAGTTTTTGTTTTTTCTTACTGATAATAATAGTTAATATGATAAAAATAATCGCGAAACCAAATTGAATCAAATAACTTGTAATAATCGGTTTCATAATTGATAAGTTATAATGGTTTAATGTGACAATCCGATTATTCGCTGCAACATACCAATAACTTGGAATCAGTCTAGCAATAGTTAAAATCGATGGATCTAAAAATATTTGCGGTATAAATACCCCTGTTATAAATGAAAATCCAAGTGAAAATATATTTCCTATACCGTTAATCACATTTTTCGAATCAAATAAAGTGACTAATAAATAAGATAATGTAATAACAGAAATCATAAAAATGAATGAATTAAGCATTAATAATAAGCCATTAGTCTTAAACATTTGGTCAGGAAATAAGATGATACTTACGATAATCAATACCACTAAGAAACCTAAGCCTAATAATGCATTTGCAAATATTAAAAACAAATTCATTTTTTTATTAGATATTGCAGAAATATTATTTCTTCGAACAATATCAACCGGTTTAAATGATATCATAATCGATCCCATAACTGTAATAACCAACGCTAAAATCATATAAGCCAAATAATCATAGTAGGCTTGCGCAAATTCATAATCTACATTGCCCTTAGTAGAGAGCTCAACTGTAGCACTTTTTGATAAATTAGCTATAATTGCTTGATTTAAATCATCTGTTGACAAATCATTGTTTAAATAAATAGCCGCTAAATTTAAATACTTTTCCATCTGAGATTCTAAAGAAAATGATGATGATGAGTCCGGAACTGATTTAGTCATAATTTTTAAAGGCTGATTAGTATTAAACGAATCTGTAAATCCTTCGGGAATTTCAATTATCATCACGATATCACGATAAAAGAAAGCATCTTCTAAAGCATCATTATCTATTTCTTTGAAGTTTGCATAATCACTTAAATATTCCTTTAGGTCACTCGTAAATTTGGTTTGATCATGATCAACATAAGCTACATCAAACTTTGTACTACTAAAACTTGTTGTATTTTTAGAAAGAGTACTCATTAACAATACCGTTAGTCCAATAAATATCGTCAAATACACTAGAATTGCTGTTTTATTCTTATTTAATATTTTTAGATACAGTTTAAATACTATCATATTTATTACCTCTTATTCTCAAAAAAGTTACAATAATCATTATTACTGAAAGAATAGATAGTAACAATAAATTAAAAAAATACTTACCTAAATCACTATAATAATAAAGACTGTAAAATGCTTCTGTTAATAAGTTTGCTGGGTTAAGATACCCAAGTATAGGGGCATTCTTTGTAACCAAATATTTAACATCAACATTCATTAATCCAGATAAGAAACTTAAAACCATTGAGATAGTCGTGATCATGCCTTCTTTTTTATTAATAGAACCACGAATAATAGAAGACAGGAACGCTCCTAGGGTAATACCACTAATTGTCCCAACAAATGAAGCTAAGATAATTAAACCAATATTATTTGCGAATTCAACATTAAGGACAAATCTTAAATAAACAATCAATCCTAAATTTCCAATAAAATGTAGAGTTAATGCAGCAAGTGCGTAAAGCACAATTAATTTCAATTTATGAGTCGGAGTTACACTCACTCTTGCAGCTAATGGAGAAACGTCTGCTTGAATATCATTCACCAAGCCCATACCCCAATAACTAGCAAACATACAAGCCATCGCTATTAAGGCATAAAAATAAATAATAAAATTATTCGCTTTTGGGTTTGTTCCCGATTTCGCAACTTCTAGATAATCACCAGGATTACTTAAATCAGCCAATACAACGGGTAGTTTACTAGGATCGCTTGTTGAAACCGATAGAATTAAATCATTTACTTGAATATAACTATCTAAGAAACTCTTAGTAATCGTTTGTTTTAAGCCATTTTCAGCAATTTTATAGATGATTTCACCATCTTTTGTATAGATATATCCAATGATCTCATTATCATTTAGTTTATTTTCTAATTGATCTTGTGAATACTCAGTATTGACTTGAAATAAAGGTTCATCTTCACTGATATAAATCACTTTCATTTGGTTAACAAGTTGTTCTTCTTTACTTTCACTCGCAATATAGACATCCACTGTTGAAAGGATATTGTCATTTGATAAATTTCCAAAGCCTAAATAAAAGAAGGTGCCTAGACATAAGGGGAAGACAAATGTCCAAAACATATTACCTCTTTTTCTCAACAGGCATTTTAATCTAGCTATATATATTCTCATACTAATCCCTAAGCTGCTTTCCTGTTATTTCTAAGAACACGTCATTTAAAGTGGGTAATGATGAATACATTTTCCCGTATTTAATCTCATTTAGTGATAAGACATTCAATACTTGAGGAATGTTTGTTTTTCCCTTCCCGCTTTTCACAACCATCATCTCTTCCTTGTAATAACATTCAAAAACATTAGGTATTGCCTTAATTAAATCAAGATACTCAACTTTAGGATCTAAAACTTGAATTTCAATCGTTTCCCCTAAAGAAATACTGTTTTTTAATTCTTCTTTTGTGCCGTGTTTAATCACTTCACCTTTATCCATGATTACAATATAATCACAGATTTGTTCGACTTCTTCCATGTAATGTGAAGTATAGATGATTGTTGCACCCTGTTCATTTAATTTGAGAATGCCTTCTAAGATTTTATTTCTACTTTGTGGGTCTACAGCAACTGTTGGCTCATCGAATATAATGAGACTTGGTTTGTGGGCAATCCCACAAGCGATGTTTAATCTTCTAATTAGTCCACCAGATAATTTCTTTGGATAGAATTTACGGTAATCATTTAATGATACGAAATCAATTGCCTCTTCAACCAATTGTTTTCGCTTAGACTGATCTGGAACATACAAGCCACAAAAGTAGTCTATATTTTCGTAAACTGTTAGCTCTTCAAATACCGCAACATTTTGTGGAACAACCCCTATTTTGGATTTTATGTCATACCTCTCAGGAGTCATTTTTTCACCAAATATCTCAATGTTTCCCGACTCAAACTTCAGAAGTGATAATAAGCAATTAATAGAAGTTGTTTTTCCACTTCCATTAGGTCCTAAAAGACCATAAATTTCCCCTTCTCTCACTTCATAACTTAAGTTATGTAATGCCTTAACTCCGCTTTTATAAGTTTTTGTCACATTTTCTAACTTAACTATCATTTTATCCTCCTATGTATAATTATTTTAATTATATTACAGTATAATTATCTCTTTCAACAATTTTATAATAATATCTAAATGATAACGTATTCAAAATAAACCTGATTTTAAGACGGTAATCTCATTGAAGAAAAAAAAGTGAGAAAATTCTCACTTATAATATCATTTTATTTTTTTGGAAATATCTCTAAATCTTCAATGTCATTAAATTTTTCTTTAGTTTCTCTACCTACACTCTCAATATAGAAACTATAAGCGTAATGATATGTTAATAGTGGATAAGTATCATCACCCCTATTTAATTCTTTTTGATTATATGAAAAATATTTTATTTGTTTTCCATCAAACCCTAAAGTTACTTTTTGCTCATAATCTTCCATAGATATATTTTCTTCTCTATCATCAGG
>JARDZP010000043.1 GCA_029240795.1 Haloplasmataceae bacterium
TATGAGTTGTAAACGTTTTATATTTATTTATTCACTTTATTATTTGATTTATTTTAAAACCACATTAATTCCTCTAGATATAAAATATAGTACTGTAGAATCATACCTTTCGATTATTACCAGTTATACCTTGAAGATATAAATCCTTGAAATATTCAATATCATTTATATCTTGTCCCGTAGACTTAATAGTATCATTCAAAAATAAAAACAAATATCGTAATAGTTAAAAAAAACCAATATTTCGACAAAATATCTTATAAATTGTTTTAAAAATATGTTTTCTTAAGACAACTTTATATACTTTTTATAAATTTTAATTTAACTAAGTATATTTATGTTATTATATACTTGTTCAACAAATATAGGGGGTTGATACTTTAGAAGGGAAATATTGTAACGAATTGTTATTACTATGAGGGAAGTGATATCAGTATTACATTATTTTATAAGTTAGTAGAAATAAAGTCTCAAAATATTTTAAATTATTATATAGGAGGTATATCATGAAAAAGAAATTAGTTACATTTTTTATTATATTAGCATTTATTTTATTTCAGCAATGTTTTTTAACTAAGATAAATGTTAATGCGAATGTTGAATCTGATAATCCAATTGATATGAGAAATAGGGATACATACTCAATAAGTGAAGTTGGTTACTTTACGGAATGTTTTTATGATGGTTATTTTGATGAATGTAGTGGTAGCTGGAAAGACACCCATTATTTTTATATTGATGATAGTTCAACAACTGACGATTATTATTATTTAAATCTAGATATAAATCAGAATATTTTTAAAATTGATATTTATCGATATGATGGTTCAGGGTATTTTTTAATCAATGCTAATACAGACTTTTTAACTTCATATACATTTAATCTATTACCAGGAAGATATTATATAGAAATAACAACTATAGAATATTATACATTTCAATATACATTAAATATGACATTTGAAAAATATATTAAGAATTTTGAATATGTAGAAACTCCTCAAAATGTATGCGCAGCAGGTAATATTTGTATAGATCCATATATTCAGGAGCATATACGTAAAAGAGACGGTAGACAAACACAAGTATATTATAATATTATTAATGAATTTGAAGAAGTAGAAGTTGCAGGTGGGTTAGATACAGTGCATATTACAGAAGCAAGTGTTACTATGGTTACTACAGATTATTTTTACTGCTCCTCATTTTGTGAAGCGGATGGCTTTGAGTTTCCTGTTAATGAAATAAAATATTTAAGGTATAAAATTACTTACAAAGATTTATTTATTGATAATTATCTTAATGATGGCGAGGCTAATACATTGACCTCAGCTGTAAAGATAGAAATTATAACCAATGCTTTATACGAATATAAATCTTACTCTAACACATTAACGTTAATGGATTATAATAGTAACGATTTATTATCAATGAATGTAAATCATCATGCTACTATCACGAATTTAGAAGAAACAAATCATGATCTAATTAAAACTGGATATCAAGATCCAATTCAACATGAGGTAAGAGAAAAACCGGACATGATAGCTGCTCATGCAAATTTTATATGGAATAATCTTGATTCAGAAGCTGTTACAGCTATAAATTACGTTAAATCGGTTGGTGAATTAGCGAATGAGTACTGGAAACTTTATCTTTATAATGAAATTCCTTTCATTGATGGAGTAGATTTTAATGAGAATGAATATATATTTAGAAATCATGTAAATACTGATACATATACCTTAGTATATAAAAATTTATCTTTGGATGCCCAAACCAACCCAGGGGATAGTTTAGAATTAACAATTAAAGTGGAACCAAATAATCAGAATTATTACAATATTCTTTTCTATACTACACCTTTATTTATTACGGATCCGATATCTGGGAAAACAATCAATTTAGATCATAGTATAAAACAAGAATATTATAACTTTGATCGTACACCTGAAAGTATAGAAATTACAGTTCCAACTAATAGTTTAAGCCTAACTTTATTTAATGCAAGAAGTTATGATTATACTCAAGGTGTATCAAATGATATTGCTGCTCCAATCCAGTATATAATCAAGAAATTAGATGGTACAATAGTTAATAAAGAAAATCTAAGTGTTGGAAATTATAAAGTTTATTATAGTGCAAGTAAATATGGAAGAACTGGTGAAAAAATTATAGATCTATCAGTAATGAAAGAACCTATTAAAATGCAACCTTTAAATATTCCTAAGGGAATGAATCCAAGTGATGAATTTTTGTTAAATGGTATTATGTCATATGATTATTATGGAAATAGATTAACAGAAAATACCTATATGTATGATAGATCAAATTTAAATTTTCAAGTTACTGGAACCTATACAATAAAAGTGCAAGTTTGTGAACCAAATATCGGTTGTTTTCCATATGATAGAACAGTAAAGGTTGTGAATGACGGATATATAGGTACAATAGATAACGGAGGAGTATTACAATCTATTAACATAAATGGTGCAGGTGTAGGACAGTATACTTTCACATTGACTTCAGATAAATATATCGATGCAGTTTATATTACCAATGGCTATAGTATAAGATTACAAAGATACAATGATACTTATGGAGTATTGGAAACTCTTCATTATGGAGGAAGTTTTAAAGACTTTTATTGTACTCCGGGTTATTATGAACTTACAGTAATTTGGAATGGTGCTAGTTCCAGTTCTACAGACTTAAAATTAACTATTGATGAAGAATTAAGTACTGATACTCATGAAATATTTGGTTTAGATGATAACGTTAATTATATTACATCTTATGATTATGAAAATGGCTCATATAGTGGAAATGTTGACACATCAGAATTATATAATTTATACGAAATTTATGACGAATCTTTTAATTTATTGGGAATTATGGGATCAACAATACCATTTGATAGTAATCCATTTCCAAATCATTCAATGACATATGATGGTTTTGCTTACCAAGATAATCATAATGGTGCTCTATATGTACCACTGACAACCGGATATAGGATATATTAAACAAAATAAAAAAGTAAAGGACTGTCTTTAAATGATTTAATCTAAATCATTAAAAAAGACGTTTTGCGAATTTTCTTCATATATAAAAAAAGCGAGATTTTATCCCGCATTTATAACTATTTAATTTTTATCGATAAGATTTCTTTAAAATAATTAATTTAATAAAATTGAATTGAAATTTCACAACAAAGTTAAAATATTTTACACATTATTCAATATTAAAAAATGTTTGAAAAAAGCACAAAAGTAATTAAGTAATTAATTAAATTTTGTGCTTTTTCTTATTAAATGAGTAAATTCATTTAATTACGTTAGATCATTTATATTACATCCTTCTTAATAAAAAATAGGCTATAAATATTCTATAGCCTATACTTTATTAAATTCATAATTAACAAACTTATTAAACTTATTCCCACCGATGACAATACCAACACCAGAATATATTACTGCTTCTATTTTTTTATTAATATAAAACATTTTATTAAAATCTTTACCATTACTAATACTAATATTTCGTTCTATTGAATCTAATGCTACTTTAATCCCATTTTCTTCTAAATTCAATAACATCAATTCATTTTCATTAGTAACTTCAAAACGCTTAAAATTTTCTATATCTTGTAATAAATCAACTACATCATTACCGATCAATAAATTATGATCTTTAATATCACCTTTAAGATTACCAGTTAAATTAAAATAAATAACATTACTTAATAATAAATCAGAATTGGTATCATATTCAATTAATATATTATTATCTAATAATGAATATTTTACTTTGATATATTTATCTTCTATATCATATTTGAAAATAATCGTATTTTGGTCTAAAACACATTCAAAATAATTATTTATTTGACAATTTTGATGATCAATAAACTTTTGATAATCAATAAGTGAACCCAATAAGAATTTATTATTTTTATAGTCTTTATAATCAAAATAACGTAAAGTGATATTTTCAAGTTTATCGTGTTTGTTTGGTACAATAATTTTTGTAATTGCTGCCCCAATATTAATAGCGCTAATTTGGTATCTGCCGTTTTTAATTGTATATTCATTGACCGGTTTATGATCCCAATCAAAAATATACCTAATCTCTATCAATCTACTCCTCCAATCTAATATTTATTTTTTCATGAAGCTTTCTATATCACTAACTGATTTAATAATATCTTTTGATAGATTTTCACATCCATCAACTGTAACTATGATGTTGTCTTCAATACGAACGCCAATTTTTTCTTCAGCGATATATAAACCTGGTTCTACGGTTAAAACCATCCCTGGTTCTAATACTCTTTCATTCATATCAGTTCTTCCTACATCATGAACATCTAAGCCTAAATAGTGACCAATACCATGATAGTAGTATTTACTAATATCTTTTTTATCAGTCATTAAACCTAACTTAATACATTCTTCAGCTAACATTTCACGAGCTGTTTCTTGAAACTCTTTAAATTTCTTACCTGGTTTAATCCACTCTATCATCTTTTCATTAACACTTAAGACACTTTCATAAACTGCTTTTTGACGGTCTGTAAATTTACCATTTACAGGGATTGTACGTGAAATATCTGAACAATAATACTCGTATTCACAACCTAAATCAAATAAGACTAATGTGTGATCTTCAGCAATACAATTATTTTCTTCATAATGAAGTACAGTTCCATTTAAACCACTTGCCGCAATTGTTTTAAATGAGGGTCCATTTGCACCATTAAATTTTATCGCAAAATCATAGTAAGCTTCTAATTGATATTCCATTAAACCTGGTTTTGCGTTTTTCATGATATTTTCAATCCCAACTTTAGTGATATCAATGGCTTTACGCATTGCTTCAATCTCTTCGGTTTCTTTTAATGTTCTGAAATCATTGATTAATTGACTTGCACTGAGTATTTTTAAATAAGGAAAGTTTTTTGTAATCAGACTAGTTAAATCTAATGCTTTTGATAAAAAGCCTTCAACACGATAATGTGTATCTAAATAAATATTTTTAAAGTTACAAACATCTAACAAACGATTAAACGTTGCTTCAAAATCTTCAGCATAAGCAATCTTATTGATTCCTGATATTGTTTTAGCGGCTTCTGCTTTCATTCTATACCCAATCCATTTTTCTATATCAGGATTTGATTTAAGAATAAATAAAGTCTCATCAACTTTACCATTATATTTTGTTATTAGTAATACGAAATCTTGACGATCAATACTAGTTAAATAGTAAAAGTTACGACTTGGTGTAAATTGATAATCTTGATCAGCTGAACGATGTTTTGCGTTTCCGGAGAATATTACTGCTAAGGAGTTGTCTTCCATCTTCGAAACTAATTTGCATCTATTTTTAATAAATAAACTCTTATCCATCCTGTTCCTCCTGTTATCTATGTCTAATCTTCATGATTAAAATAATCATTGTAAATACTAAAGAAATTCCATTAGCTAAAATAATTGGCAATGCCTTTTGATAAATTCCATAAATAAACCATAAGAACATTCCTGTCGACATTAAAGCGTACATACCTAAAGAAATAGAAGTTGTATCCTTTGTATGTATGATTTTTAATGCTTGAGGTAAAAAAGATAATGTTGTTATAACTGCCGCAAAATAACCTATAATTTCTATCACAATACCCTCCATTTATGCGATTGTCGCAATTCTTTCTAATACATACTTTTTAATAGCTTCATTTTTTGCTTCACTGGTCTTAAGATGATCACTTACTACACCTACATAAACTTTTATTTTAGGTTCAGTTCCTGATGGTCTTAAAACAAACCATGATTTATCACTTAAAATGTATTTTAATACATCTGATTTTGGTAAAGTTAACTGAGTTGTACCAAAAACATCATATCTTACACTTTCGTTATAGTCCTCAGATGCCACCACAGCAACACCGGCGACACTGGTTGGTTTATTAAATCTAAAATCAGTTAATATGCGTTTTATTTTTTCTTGTCCTTCAATGCCCTTTAAAGCGATATTAACAAGCGATTCAATATAATAACCATATTCATCATATAAATCAAATAGGACATTATACAATGTTTTACCTTGATTTTTATAAAAAGTAGCTGCTTCAGCACACATTAACACAGATTGAATTGAATCTTTATCACGAACAAAATCGGCTAATAAATAGCCATATGATTCCTCATAACCAAAGACAAATGTCTTATCTGTATTTTCAATGTCTGCTGCTTTTTCACCAATGAATTTAAAACCAGTCAAAGTTGATTCAACTTCTAGACCATACTTTTTCGCAATTTCCGCACCAAAACTTGACGTTACGATTGTATTATAGACCACACCATGAGTAGGTAAAAGATTTTTTGCTTTTCTTTGTGATAGAAGATAATGAATTAACACTGCACCCGTTTGATTACCAGTTAATAACACATATTTTCCCTCATTATTTTTTACTGCTAACCCTACACGGTCTGCATCAGGGTCTGTCGCGATTAAAATATCCGCATCGACTTTTTCACCCAGTTCAATTGATAAAGCAAATGCTTCTCCGTCTTCTGGGTTAGGTGATTTTACTGTTGAAAAATTTGGATCAGGAATACATTGTGATTCCACAACATATAAATTTTGATATCCACATTCAGCTAACAGTCTACGCACTGGAACATTAGAAGTTCCATGTAAGGGAGAAAAGACAATTTTAATTTTCGATTTATCTAAATAAGGATTTAATTGAATTGTCTTAACTTTATTAAGATAAGCATCATCAACATCCTTACCAATTTTTACTATTAAATGAGTTAATTCACTTGCATCTTTAATATCAAGCGCAAACACATCTTCAACACGACTAACATATTCAATAACTTGATCAGCAAACTGAGGTACTAATTGACATCCATTTTCGTCATATATTTTATAACCATTATATTGAGGGGGATTATGTGAGGCAGTTACGACAATACCACCAATCGCATTTAAATATCTAACCGCAAAAGATAATTCAGGTGTTGGTCTTAAAGAATCAAATAAATAAGCTTTTATACCATGACTTGCCATTACTTTGGCACTTTCTAAAGCAAAGTCAGTTGAAAAGTGACGATTATCGAAAGCGATTACGACACCACGACTTTTCGCATCTTTAAAGTTATTTAATAAGTACTCGGCAAATCCTTCGTTAGCTTTGCGAATTGTATAAATATTCATTCGATTTGTTCCAGGTCCAACTTCTCCACGCATTCCACCTGTTCCAAATTGTAAATCAGTATAAAATGCATCTTCAATTTCTTTTTCACTCATTTGTGCTAATTTTTCTTTTAAATAGCTTTCTAATTTAGGATTATTCAGCCATTTTTCATATTGTATTCTCCAACTCATCTTATTCCTCCAAAATATTAACTATAATTAGTATAACAAAAATCATTAAAATTAAATATTATATGATTTACATATTAAAAAGTGACCACTCGTTCAATGAACTTTAGTCACTTTTTTAAAATTATTTTACTTTTTCAATATAATCTACGATATCTTTCACTGTTTTAATATTCATTAAAACATCATCAGCAACTTCAACATCAAATTCATCTTCTACAGACATAATTATTTCTACTGCATCTAATGAGTCAGCACCGAAGTCTCCTGATAAACTCGACTCTAATTTAATTTTTTCTAGATCTAAACTTAATTTATCAGCTATAATTGCCTGTACCTTTTCAAATACCATTATTAATCCTCCATATAGCGTATTTTACTTATATATTATAAACCAAAATTTGTAATAAGCCAACAATTTATGTTAATATTTATTTATAAATCATAATATTATAGTATCAGGAGTGATTATATGTACGGTTTAATTAATGTGCCTATTGCTAGGCTATCAAAACATCCTAATCAAGAATGTGAATTACTTGATGAAGTATTGTATGGTTCACACGTTAAAATCTTAGAAGAACTAGTCAATTATTGTATTATTAAAACTGCTTATTCATATTATGGTTTAATTCGTAAACAAGATCTTTCTATCTTAGGTGAAAAAATTGATCACAATCTAATTTATAATGGGATTGTAACCAAACCATTTGTGGATGTATTACATGAACCAAAATACCAAAGTCATCCAATTATCACAATTCCTAAAGGGTCTTATCTTAAAATAATCGAAAAGAGTTGTAATAATGGTTGGCAAGAAGTTGAACTTGTCAATCAAAAACGTGGATATATTAGAAGTGATTGGTTTAAAAAACGGTGTGAATTGAAAAAAACCGATAATGAAGAGAAATTAAGAGATAATATTGTGAATAATGCCAAGTCATACCTTGACACACAGTATCGGTGGGGCGGAAAAACGATACAAGGTATTGATTGTAGCGGATTAACAAGCATTAGTTACCTATTAGAAGAAATAAAACTACACCGTGATGCTAATATTGATGACTTAATAATTGAAAAATATAAGATGAAAAGAATTACAAAAGAAGAACTTAAACCAGCAGATTTATTATATGCTCCTGGTCATATTATGATGTATATTGGCAATAATAAGTACATTCATGCATCAGGGTCGTCTAGTTGTGTGTTAATTAATAGTTTAGATCCATCTGATGCTCTTTATCGTAAGATGGAAATAACTGATTACGCTACTATATTTGTAAATAATATTGTTAATAATAAAAAATAAAATGAAAAATGAAAAACTCATAAGAAAAAAACTTATGAGTTTTTGGTCATTCATATTAAATTATGGTCTTTCTTTTAAAACAACATCTACTTGTAACTGTTCACCATTTCGTAGAACGGTAAGTGTTACGGTATCTCCTATTTTGTACTCAGTTAATAGTAATCTAATATCTTCAACTAAACTAACTTCTACATTATTAAACTTAATTAAAATATCTTTAATTTGAATATCTTTGCCATCAACTGTAGAATTTGAAACAATATCGGTAATAAACACACCTTTTGAAACACCACTTGGAATAGTATAATTAGGATTACCTAGAACTTTTTCAATTTCAACACCTACAATGCCTAAAGAAGCTCTCGTAATTTTTCCGTTTTCTTCCAATTCATCTATGATCGGTTTAATAATATGAGTAGGAATCGCAAAACCAATACCGGAAACATCTGTACTTACAATTTTCATATTATTAATCCCAATTAAATTACCTTGAATGTCAAATAAAGCTCCACCACTATTACCCGGACTTATTGCGGCATCATGTTGTATTAATGTTGCTTTCCAATCAATGACTTGATCTTCATCATAATCAACATCAAGTCGACGTTTTACACCAGAAATAATCCCTAATGTGATTGATCGATAATAATCATAACCTAGAGGGTTACCAACCGCAATTGCGAATTGTCCAGGAATTAAAGCATTTGTATCTTTAAATGCAACAACAGGGTAATAATCATCAGTAACAATTTTAATTACCGCTAAGTCTGTAATGGGATCTGTCCCAATAACTATAGCAACAAGTGTTGATAAATCTTGTAAAACAACTTTAATAGTATCAGCATCTCTAACAACATGCTCATTTGTTATTAAGTAATATGAATTATCAACTTTTTTATAAATAACACCGGAGCCAGTTCCTTGTAAAGTTTCTATTCCTTCAACATCAATATAATTAGAAACACCAAGAACAGCTTTCGCCTCATTATCAAATAAATCTGATATCATTTTTTCAACATCAGTTATATTACTTCGATATTCATTTTCAAATTGATTTTTTAACTCATCAATAACTTGTTGCTTAATATTGTCTTTTTCTTCTTCACTCAAATCCTTTACTTCTCTAACAACGGTAGTACAACCTGTTAGAAAAAAAACTATGAACACTAGTAAAAGATACTTCTTCAATGTCACCACTCCTAATATAAAGTTTTCTAAAGAAATTATATCACTTTTATGTATTAATATAAATAAGTTTACATAATTTTACATAATTTATCATAAAAAAAGATAACTTATAGTTACCTGTTTATTATATGATATTTTTCGCTTTTACTTTCACTTACACAAATATTTATCTTATTATTTTTCTTATTAAAATTAAACCCTTTTATATCTTCTTTATTATTTTCTTGATACAAGCTTTTTAAACTTTTACCCAATACTTTTTTATCACTCAAATAAATCACTCCACACTATTACTACTATAAATATATACTATAAATTATGAAATAATTACTCATATTTTGTAATGATGATTCAATTTATAAAAATAATCAGGAAATACCCTTATCATTTAAAAAACAATGTGTTAAAATAAAAGTATCATATATATAGGAGGGATAAATTTATGAGTTACAAAGCGGGATCAAAACCAGGTCAGGGATCGTATGAATGCATGAAATGTAATGAAATCGTTAGAGTTGAAAACAGTAATGATAAACTTCCCCAGTGTCCTAAATGTCGACAAAATGAATATAAGAAAAAATAATGCAAAAAATCCACAAGAAAACTTTATAACGCACAGATTTGAGGAAAAAAAGTAGTGTTTTACACCCTAAATCGCATATCGAAACACACTACTAATCTCACCTTTAAAAAACGAGTGTAAATGAAACTCATTATCAATAAGTCGTTATAAGAACAAGCAAATATGAGCATGACCTAAAATCGGTTATGCTCATTTGCTTTGAACCGATGAACTTAACTTTATTATAACTAATATAAAAGAATTAGGTTATGATACAGGACATAAGAAACTATTTTTAATATTAATTTTTTTATGATATAATTAAATTAAAATAGAGGGGTGTAACTAATGGTGAATAATATTATAAGTAATTTAGAAGAAATTAAAATTAGGAAACGTATTGCAGAATTATACTTTTCAGGTAAAGACGGGAGTTTGCTAAATATACTGCTTTTAAAAGAAGGATTTAATTTTTATAATATAATAGAATGTCGTAGTAAGATGGGATTTAAAGAAAAAGATATTTATACATTATTTCCTATTGAATATTTAGATTTATACATACATCATAATATTGAACAGCCTAATCCAAATATTAAATTTAATCCTCAAAATAATGAGAATTATATAAAAATGAAAAAGGCAATCCCTTATAGAGAAGTAAATGATTATAAATTACAAACTAAAATTGTTGATGTATATATTAATAAAATCATAGAAAAAATAGATGTTTATTGTTGTGATAAAGAATTGATTTCAGCAACTCATGCAGATCGAATACCTTATCATGTTTTAGATGAAGATATGGATCAATTATTAAAATTAACCAACTTAAAATCCATTTTTTTATTAAATTCAAAACCTGAATATATTGAACTAATTAATAAGTTGCCTAATTTAGAAACTATTAATATCGATTGTATCTATTCCGGAAAAAATAAATGGAGAAAAATTACAAATTTATCTATTAAAGAGTGTTATTTAAATGGTTGGGAGGGCAAGTTTGAAGGTATTTCACTTCCTCCTAATATCGAAATCTTGGGATTAAATAGACAGATGGCTAGATTGGTTAATTCTGGATTAAAAGATTTAACGAAACTAAGAAAAATTTCTACTTTTGCACATCCAAAAACACAATTACAAGTTATATTAGATCATCCAACTATAGAAGAAATCGATATGAATGGTGTTAAGGAAGAAAGTGTAATCCTAAAAAATGATAAGATTAAATCTCTAAAAGTAGAGGATTCGAATATAAAAAATTTAAAAATTTACGATAATCAATTAGAAATATTAAATGTATTTTCAAGTAGTGAATTAGAATTAATAGTAGAAAATGAAAGTAAACAATTAAAAGAACTTGCATTGTTGGGTCAAAAGGTAAAGAGTATCGAATTTCTAAAAAAAGTTCCTAATGTTGAAATCCTCTACTTAGGTGGATTAGATACACTTGATATTAATGATTTAATAACTTTAACAAACTTAAAATCATTGACCTTACGTAATATTAAAAATATTACAGGTATCAGTAAGTTAAGTCAATTAAAAAATTTAAAACATTTAAAATTATTTAACATAAAAAAGACTGATATTGATGAACCTATACCTTTAATCCTTGAAACTTTTGATGCAGGTTTAATTGACTATAAATTTATTCAAGAATTAATAAAAGGAAGTGTGATTACTAATGAACTTAATCTATATCATACTAAAATATGCGATATAATTGATTTAAAAGACATATCAAAAATAAAAGAAATTAATTTGAGTTCAATTAAAATAGATAACGCTAGTTTATTAAAAAAGGCAACCAATTTAAATAAATTAAGTATATATAGTCCCTTAAATAAATTTGATATAAAAGTTATAAAAGATTTAAATAACTTAAAATGGTTAAGTATTCCTAAGTATGAAGACCAAAAAGATATTATTATTAATGAAATCGTAAAAAGAGAAAATTGCTATATTAATTTAACACAATTATCTGAAAATACTATTGAGATAGAGGAAATGGATTCTTACAATGGATTTAATATTAATTGTTATATAAACACAAAAGATAATACAAAAAAATATGGTATTTTTTTAGACTTGTCTGAAGATTTAAATGTTTATAATAACTACGATGTTGAAAGTAAAATAAGTAAAAAAATAAATAAAGATATAAGAAAAAATTATGATTTTGATAGTGAAGCAGAAAACTTCTGTGTGTATACAAATGATATTGAAAATTTGCATTCATTAATTGACTTGATTATCGAATTAACTAAGTCTTCTAATAAAAACCTTTAATTTAATCTAAAAAAATAGAGTGGAAACCACTCTATTTGTCTTTTTTATTATATGAATTAGTTTTGGCAAAGTTAGAATTACGATTTTTTTTATGTCGTGAGCGACTAAGCCTTCGTAATCGTCAATTAATTCATCTTCTTGCATATTCTCTATAATGTTAAAAAATATTTGATCTTCAATCAGCATATCGATAATGTCAGGATAATCTTTTGCCATAAATGTCACCTCATATTTTAATATGACCACTAAATGTAAAATTATCAATAAAAAGAAAATAGCGTGGTTTTTAAACCATCACGCTATTTCTTTTTTCTTCTTCTTCCAATAATTCAAACGCTCTTTTAACTCTTCTTAGTTCTTCGATAATAGCCATAACTTTAAGATTGTCTTTCTTCTTTTCAAGATATTCTATAAAACCTTCATCTTCTAAGACGTAGTGCTTCATATAGACCTTTTCGAGAATTTGACTTTTGTCATAACCTGTAAATTTTTCATGATGCTCAAGCATAAATTTCATATCAGAAGACGTTGTGATTTTGATATCTGTAGGATTTTTAACTGGAACTTTGTATTTTTTTGCCATTTTTCTCCTCCGAAAATTAAATAATTTGTAACTTATTAACTTTTTTAAGAGACGGAAGTTAATACACTTAATCTTTGGAGAATGAAATCTTTTTGAGATATCACCAATATTATACAATATGTTACATAATATTCCAATTATTAGAAATCAAAATAATTATTTTTATTACTATTCATCGCATTGTATCGATATCGTGGGAGTTTTATAATCTTCCTCGTAACTAATTAGAGATAGAAGCATCTCTAATTAGTGAAAGCATATATTCATTACGTTTTCGTTCAACTACTTTATTTATATATTCATAGTTAGGTGATTCATTACTTACTTTTGCCAATGCTGTTTCATTTAGAACAATATACAATCGTCCTGTCATCCGACTATCTTCAAGCGCATCATGAGGTGAAAATTCATCATCAAAATCTAATCCTAATTTTTTAACTAAATTGGGCAAATCATAATTTTTAAAGGGGTTACCATTTTCTTGTTTGATATAATTTTGTGCGAATTGCATAGTATCTACAACATAAAATTCTTTATATGGAATTTCTAATATAAACATATTGTATAACAAGAAACGCATATCAAATTTAGAGTTATGGGCTACCAATACATCATCACCAATAAAATCTAAGAATCTTGGTAAAGTCGAATCAATAGAAGGTGCATCAGCCACTAAACTAGGCGTTATTCCAGTTCTTTCTTGTATATCTTTCGGAATTGGGTTTTTTGGTTTTACATATGAATTAAATTCTTCTATTTCAACGTTATTTCTAAATCTAATTGCACTTATTTGAATTATTTCACGATACTCAAAGTTATCTACCCCTGTTGTTTCCACATCAAATACTACAAAATTAGTGAAGGTTTTAACCACATCATGAAACTGCAAATACTGAAATTTATTTTTTCCACTGACTTTCTTACTTACATTACGCATTTAATTGTTCCCTCTAATCCTTGTATGTTTCTAATATTTCCATTAATCTTTTGTTGTTTCTCTTCTTTTTGACGAACTTATTAAAATTAGGCTCCTCGATTAATTGTAATAACATTTGATCTGCAACCTCATTAATTGGAATGTTCGCATAATTTGAGAATTGTTCTAATATATAAATTGTATCCAGATTAAGTTCAATTGGATAAACTTTTGTCTTTCTTGCTTTTGGAAACTTCATTTTAACACCTCTTATCTGATAACCCCCCTATAATATTAACAATTTAATATATCTTCTAACTCATACTTTACATTTGCAATTCCTAGTCGCATCGCAGGGGTTAATTTTGTATCCACTCCTTCAATATTTTCTTCCTTACCTACAAATTTACAAAAATTATGATAAACCCTATAAATTGTTAATAGGTAGTGAACATATCTAATATTTTTTGGTGCGTGTTGATATTGCAAGCCTTCTTTTCTCGAACTATACTTACCCTTTTCTAATAAATTAATGTTAAATCTTAATTCGGTATGATAACCGCTTAAAGGAACATCACTTACTTTATAATATAATTTAGCAATTTCTTCTTTATTTAAATAAGATATATCGTTCAAACAAAATATCTTTCGACTTCCTTCAACTGATGGCTTGATATGTTCTCTTTGTATAACTTTTTTTGGTAAGCCGGTTAATGGATCATAATGATATATACCCTTTTCTATTTCTTTCATCATTTGTTCTATATAGTAATCATATGGGCTTACTCTGAAACCTTTAGGAAGTTCATTCATTTCATTTATGACAGCAATTTCTTTTTTTGCTGTATATTCCAACGACCTAGCCATCTTTCTTGCATCTTTTAATTTAATTTTCTTATTAAGTTTGGTTGCAAACACATTGACATTCTTATTTAAAATCCTATCTTTAAATATCCTTGTAATCGCATTTTTCAATGAATTATCATTATCGCAACAGATGTTTAATTTATTATATTTTATCATTCGGTTTAATAACCAAAAATGAGCAATTGAAGTATAAGTTGGATTAACATACAATCCTCGATGATAAACAATTCCTTTTACAATAGAGTTAGTAATGTTTTCTAGTTTATCAACTTCTGGATTGTCATCTTCATCGTCATCATCCTCTTCAATAAGTTCTTCTTCGGCTTCGCTTGTTTCATTTTCAGAATTGTCTTTCCCTTCGTAATTTTTAAAATTATATTTACCATGTTTTCTTTGATAAGGGTCTAGTTTATATTCGAACATTGCTTTTATTTCTTCAAGAACTTCAAATGGATCACAATCAAAATCATATGCGACATCTGAACGGAATACATAATTTGATTTATTATCTATTGTATTAATTACATGCGTCTTAAATTTTGCTTTATTAATTTTATAATATTCTCCGCCATGACCATTATCTCTTTGAAAATTAGGCGTGAAATCTAATTTGTCTGTGGTGAGCCATAATTCATCGAACTGCTTCTTTTTAAATGTTTGCGTTTCATGTTTTTCTAAAAATTGTAAGCATTTCTCATAGAACAATTTAATTTTATCGTAATATTGCTGGGTTCCTATTTTATGTGTGGCGACGGCTCCTCTAACGGCTTTTCTTGTTATGATATTATCCATGATTCTTAATATTTCTTTTTTGTCATCCTCTTTTAAATGATAATCATAGTCGTTTGATGTTACTGTGCAATATTTACCACATTTAATACATCTATATTTTATAGAATTGCACTCTTGTTCATCTGCGTAAAATAATCCACCGTTTTTCTTTCCAATCTTCTTTTCCTTATCTACAATGTTCTTCTTATTTGGTTTAACATTTTTAAATTCACATGTATCTTTATGAAATAGATACACTTCATCGGCGAAAGAACTAATATCTATTAATCTCTTTATTTCAGTCGCAATCCCCCAATTTGAATAAATAATTGATGTATTGCCTACCATCGGAGCCTCTCTTGAATCAATTGGAAAGTCGTGACATTTTATATTCTTCTTTTTTCCTGAGCCATTTAGAGTAAATTTCTTTTTATCTCTAGTTAAACCATCCATAATTGCTTGCTCGGTGCCATACCATTTACATAAAGGATCAGTGCAATAATTCATTTGAAGTGTGACTTCTTCATTTTTAATCTTTAATTTAACTGGATTATAAGGATAATATTCATTTCTTTTGGAAGCGAACTCTTTATTATCCATTAATAATGCATCTTGACTTCGTTGATTAAATTCTTCTAAATCTAAATTTGGTTCAATGCTTACGAAACTACTTTCCTTATCAACTAACTTCTTCATTTACACCACTCGTTTCTAAACTGTCTATAAATAAATCGCATATCGAATCGCATATGTAATCGCAGGGGTATTTAAAAAAAAGGGTATTTTTTTATAGTGCGATTGACATTGTTATTCATAGCGTTATTTGTTAGTAATATTATACCCAATTTTTAACATTTTATAAACATATTTAGGTAATTTAAATGGAAAAACGCACTGCGATTTGCAATGCGTTTCAGTAGTAGATTGACTATGTTTTTTGCTGTATTTTTTCCTGCAATCTGTGCGTTATAAGAAAACTTGTGGATTTTTTATTTATAATTACATCCTATTAAATATACACAATCGTTTTACCATAACTTCCTTCATGATATTCAGCATAATTATATTTAGTAATCATTTTTTTTGTTTTATAAGACCTTAAAAGATCTTGAATACCTATTCTTAAAACACCAGACCCCTTACCATGAATAATGTGAACTACTGTTATCTTTTGATATATTGCTTTCTGGATGATATCTTCTACAGCTACTTTTGCTTCTTTTAAGGTAAAGCCATGTAAATCTATTTCAAGTGGATTAACATTATATTTAAATGGATTTGTTGTTTTAAACAATTTGTATTCATGGTTTTTGTTTATATTAATTGTTTTCTTCTCATTGATTTCTTCTAATTCATTTATTTTCACGTGAAATTTTAATGATTCTAACTCAACAACATAAATTCCATTGTTAAAAACACTTATAACTTCACCTTTTTTATTTAATTTCTTAATAAGTACTTTATCGCCTTTATTAATCATATTATTCCTCTTATTTAATAGCTAATAATATATATTAACATATTTAAGATATTTCTACTAGATATTTAAGATAATTTAAAGAAATCATTAAGAAATAACCCAACAGCACCTTCATTATTTGTATAATCTAATACAATATCAGCATTTCTTTTTAAACTTTCAGTGGCATTTTTAACCGCAACGCCAACATGTGCATTTTTAATCATTTTAATATCATTATTCCCATCACCAATTGCGATAATATTTTTATGAGAAATATGATAGTAATCTGCGATAAACCCTAAAGCAATGCTTTTATCTGCCAACTTTGGATAGATTTCTAATAAAATTATTTGATCATTATAATTCCAATAATCATATATAATATCTGAAAGAGAATTTAAATAATTTAAAATATATTCAAGTTTATCTTTTTGTAACATTAACTTACAAGTAGTAATATTCTTTAAGTCATTTTGATTTGTTAATTGTTTTACTTCTTTCGATTTACCCTTGAGAATAAAAAACTCATCCTTACTTTCAATATATATTTCATTAATATACTCATTTATATGACCATAAAGTAATTCATTTATCGATTTTTTAGGTATATCGATCATCATCATGATTTCCTTTATTATAGGCGAATAGACAAATGCACCATTTCGTGTGATTATGAATGTATCAAGTTCAAGTTCATGATAATATTTAATACTTCCACTAAGAGATCTTCCTGTAGCGATAACAATAGTATGTCCTAATTGTTTAAGTTTTTTTATAGAATTTTTAGTTATTTCATGTATTGTTTTGTTACTTGTTAGAGTTGTTCCATCTAAATCAATTACAATTAAATATTTATCCATTT
>JARDZP010000122.1 GCA_029240795.1 Haloplasmataceae bacterium
AATGCTGATAAAATGAATGATAAAGTGAAAAATTTTGTTATCATTACCTCTAAAAAATGTGACGGATGCGGCTACTGCGTACAGACCGACAAGACTGGAAAAAGACCACTCATATTTGTAAATGTAGGTGATCATAAAATTTGCCCATTGTTCTGCGGTTTCCAATATCGGTGGAGATCTATTAATGAAGAAATCGTTGACAATATTATTGAAATGTTGAAATTTATCGATGAAACATTTGCTGAAAGGAGAGTATAGATTGACAAATAAATATCTATCAAAGAATAAATACCAGTAGGTAATAATCGACCGTGACAACAAAACTGAAATGGTGAATTTCATTATCTCCGACAATCCTTGAGATTACTTACCGAAAGGTACATGATTATATCGGTTATCACGCAGAAGCAAGGGGATTTTGTGGAGATGGATAAAAAACTTAATATGGAATGAAAAACCTAACCAAAGTTTAAAGACATAATGTTATATCATAGATTGTAACAATATTGTGAGTCTACGGCAGCTACATGAAGTACTTGACAAGAATAGATCAGGTAGAAGGTTGTACTTGTATTCATGCAAAAAAAATATGGAGATGGAGTGTGAAAGATGGTATCCAATAAGCTATTAGATTTTGCTTCTGAGTGTTATGAGTTTGATAAAAACACTTTACATTTTATAAGTGATTCTACTAATCAAATATATTTTTTTACAAAAGACAATAAGTCATATATTTTAAGATTTTCAAATAGACCAAAGGAATACATGCATCAGATACAAGCAGAAATGGACTGGCTATTCTACCTTGCGAATGTAGAGGTAAATGTATCTTTGCCATATAGAAACAAAAGTGGAAAGCTACTTGACACATACCAAGCTGACGACGAGTTTTATATCATTTCGGCCTTTGAGATGGCAAAGGGTCTGTTTTGGGATAAAAATGATGAAAAACGTTGGAATGAAACTGTTTTTTATAATTGGGGTAAAGTAATGGGTGATATTCATAATAAATCAAAAAAATACATACCTATAAACGATGTGGACAAGCGTAAGGATTGGAATGGTTATGAATGCCTTATGATAGACAAGTTAAGGGATCTTCCTACATTAAAACAAATTTCACATTCCATAATTAAGGAGATATTAAATTTTTCCAAAGATAAAGATAGCTATGGATTGATTCATTACGATTTACACCCTTGGAACTTCTTGATTGACAATGATCAAATACGGGTTTTTGATTTTGATGACAGTCTATATGGCTGGTTCGCGATGGATATTGCTATTGCCCTTTATCATGCATTATGGTGGGGTCTACCAGATAAGAATAATCAAAAAAATGAGATGGCATTAAAAATTATAAAAAGCTTTTTAAAAGGTTATTCATCAGCTAATTCACTTGATTCATATTGGATTAGGAAAATACCTCTATTTATGAAATACAGGCAACTCTGTGCGTTTACATGGTTTTATAATGGAAATATTATTGACAATACACTACAACAGATGACATATAACATTGAAAACGGGTTTCTGTTTACTGATTACACACTAGACATTAGGCTATTTGATTTATTTTAATGTTAAAAAACTCTATTCAAATAAATCTAAAAGCAATGAGCTGAAACCATTTTGATAACAAGAAATATAAAAACAAGTTGAAGATATATTATGTATTTTTTTATGTAACTTAAAAAGAAAAAATAAAATGTTGGTGTAAAATAAATTGATAGATAATTTATTTATAGTTATAGAAATGATAATGCTCGAGTTTTATAATAGTGATATAAACTTCATTATTTGTGAGGAATTAAGATGATAGAAATTACAAAATGTTTTAAGGAACATTTACCTGCATTACTTCTAATAGGTAACCGCTATACTGACATCGACAGAGATGTTGATGGTAGCTTTAGTAACAAATGGGGGGGAATGGTTTAAGAGTGGTTGGTTCGAACACCTTGAGAAATTAGGTTCTCTGAAAGAAAATGGAAACGCATTTCTAGGCATTATGAGATACTTGAATGATGGATTTGAGTATTGGATTGGGATGTTCTTTCCTAAAGAAACAAAAGTACCAGAGGGTTTTATGTACACTGATATTCCTGAAGGAGATATTGCCACTTGCTTTATTTATGGTAGAGAAGATAATGGTGAGCTTTTCGGCATGGATGTTCACAATACATGCATGGAAAAAATTTCAATGCTAGGTTGGAAATTACAAGATGATCCATGGTTTTTTGAGCGATAAAATTGCCCTCGATTCACTAATCCTGACGAACACGGCAATGTCACATTAGACTATTGTATTTACTTAAAAAGATAAAAAATAGATAATGGAGGATAAGTTATGACTTGCAAACTTATTACTGGAATAAAAGAAATTCATCAATTTATGAAAGATGAAGGTAATTTTCTTTTACCTTTTGCACCGGCTTTTTTAAGATTGTTACAAAGTCTTAATGCACCAAACTATATGAATTATGATTTTGTTATGTGTGTATCCGGAGCTTCCACACGTCTTTCATGGCAACAAGGATGGGCTGCTTATGAAGGTGAACCTAATCAATCGGAACTCTTTGTAAATGGTGACAGGCTTACTGAATATCGTAAAGGTTTTGAAGGAGATCAAGCTATACCTGTTTTAGCTCATGGAATTGATAGCCCAACTTGCCTAATAATGGGTTATGAAAATGATGGTGAAAAACTTGATATTTTACATTTATTTATTCCTGACGAGAAAAAAGTTGGAGAAACAAAATACATGATTTCAAGCGAAAACTGGCAAGATCAAATAACAATGTATTGTATTATAAACAGTTTTACTCCTAGAATTATAAACAAGCAGTTACTAGTAGAAATTATGGAAAATGTAATTTATCTCGCAAAACTCGAAAACTATGGTTCGACAGCTCTTGGAATCAATGCTATTCAAACATTAGCTGAGCATTTAGTTTGGGATGAAGGATTTGAAAAGTTAGAGCCAAAAGAAAAATATGAAGGTGAATTATCTTGGCACTATGAAAGACCAAAGAGCTATTATCGTGAGGACGGAGCAAGAAATTTACATGAACGTTTTTGGGCTGGATATTGTGACTTTTTATGTATGTTGAATGGCTTTAATGCTTTATGGCAATTTATGAATAAGTATAAGGATATTGTTCCTGAATGGATTGAGGACTTACAGGAGGCATCTGTTTGTGCAAGACGTGTTTGTGATTATACAGGTGAACTTTGGCAGTATGTTTCAGCTGACGAGCTAGGGTTATTGAAATTCAAGACAAAGGATGTTCGTTCTATTTTTGCTGCACATATGTTAAGGGCAAAGATTTATACAAAAAGAATAATTGAAATATTTGAAAGGTTATTGAAGGAGTAGTATTTTTTATAATTTGTAAAATATTTTCAAATTCGAGATTTATCAATTTTAAAAAGTTTTTTTTCTTATAATAAAAGATGAAATGTTTATGTCTATTGTTTATATTGATTAGAAATGATAATTTGAGGTGATAAGTTGGTTACAGTATTTTAGAACATATTAAAAGAATAATGATTTATCTCTTTTAATATTTTTTTGCTTATGAATAACTATAAAGGAGATAAGAATGCTAGAAATACTAAATTTAACAATTCAAATAACTAAAGATAATCGAACTTTAATTGATAATCTTTCATTTAATATAAATCAAAATGATAAATTCGCGATTATCGGATTAGAAGGAAATGGTAAATCAACACTATTAAAAGCGATAGTTGATAAAAGTTTAATTTCATTTTGTGATGTGTTCGGAACTATAGTCATAAAAGGTAAAATAGGTTATTTAGAACAATCAATTCTAGATCACTGGATGGATACAAATGTAATTGACTTTTTATTAAAAAGCAATCCTGATTCTATCATTGATTTAAATGATTATCAAAAATTAGGACATTTAGACAATATACTACAAAAATTAAAATTAAATCCAAAACTAATAGATGAAAATAAAAAGGTAAGTCAATATAGTGGCGGTGAACTAGTTAAACTAGGGCTAACGAAAATATTATTAAATGATTCAGATATTCTTTTATTAGACGAACCAACTAATGATTTGGATTTAGAAACAATTCTTTATTTAGAAGATTTTATATTAAGTGAAACAAAACCGATTTTATTTGTTTCCCATGATGAAGCATTACTTGAAAATACTACGAATGGAATAATTCATCTATCACAAATACATAAAAAAACTAAACCAGTACACGAAGTTGTAAAAATGAATTATGTTGACTATAAAGAATTCCGACATATTGCATTAGATTCACAAGAAATGATCGCTCGTAAACAAAGAAGCGATTACCAAAAGAAAATGGATCGATTTAGACAAATTTATAGTAAGGTAGAGTATCAACAAGATCAGGCAGTTAGAAATCCAACTTTAGGACGATTACTTAAAAAGAAGATTCATGCTTTAAAAAGTATGGAAAAGAGACTTTTGAAAGAAAAGGATACTTTCTTTGAAATTCCTGAAAGAGAAGAAGCAATTGATTTATTCTTTGATAAAAGTATAGGTATACCAAATGGTAAAACAATTTTAGAAATGCATTTAGAACCTTTAAAAGTAAATGATCGGGTTTTATCAAAATCAGTTGATATATCTATTCAAGGAAACAAAAAAATTGCGATTATTGGTAGAAATGGATCAGGTAAGAGTACCTTGTTAAAATTAATTTATGAAGAATTGCTTAACAGAAATGATATATCAGTAGGTTACATGAGTCAAGAATATGAAGAACTTATAAGTGATGACTTAAATGCTTTAGATTTTATCTTAAAAGGTTTTGATCAAAGAGAAGAAGCAAGAATCAGAAAGATGATGGGAGCTTTACAATTTACTAGAGAAGAAATGGTAAGTAAAACGTCGCAATTAAGTGGCGGACAAAAAGCTAAACTACTTTTATTAAAAATGGTTGTAAATAAAAATAATGTTTTACTTTTAGATGAACCTACTAGAAATCTTTCACCATTAAGTGCACCCGTCATTCACGAACTTTTAATTCATTTTAATGGTTGTGTCATTTGTATCACACATGATCGTAAGTTTTTAGAAAATGTTTTTGAAGAAGTTTATGAATTAAATGAAGAAAATTTGAAAAAACTAATCTAAATCAAAAAGTAGCAACAAAGTTGCTACTTTTTAATTAATCCTTATATTTTAATAATCTAATCGCATTAATTATGACAGCTAAAACACTTAATTCATGAATGAACATTCCTGATGAAAGAAAGACAAATTTAGCTAATACACCAGTTAAGAGAATTATTACGATAAAGATCGCAAAATAAATATTTTGTTTCATATTTCGTACTGTAGCTCTACTTAAACCAATCGCGAAGTTTAATTTATTTATTTCATTAGATAATAGAACTACGTCAGCAGTTTCCATCGCGACATCGCTACCTGCTCCACCAACTGCGATTCCAAAGTCAGCTGATGCTATTGCGGGGGCATCATTTACCCCATCGCCTACCATAACTGTTGTTCCATATTCTTTTTGTAGTTGTTTTAAACGGGTTACTTTATCTTCTGGGAGTAGTTCAGAGTAATAGTGGTCTAAACCAAGTTTTTCGGAAATTGATTTAGCTACTCGAATATTATCTCCAGTCAACATGACTACTTTTTTAACTCCTTGTTTTTTTAATTTTTTAATTAATAAGTCTGCATCCTTTCTGATTGCATCGGCAATTGAAATGATACCGATTAGTTTTTCTTGATAGGTTACTAAGACGACAGTCTGACCATTATTTTCTTCATTACTTATTTCATTTTCAATTTCTTTAGAAATCACAATTTTATTATCAAGTAGTAGTTTACGATTTCCTACTAATAATGGTTTATTTAATACATTTGCTATTATTCCATGACCCGTAATTATTTCAGTATGATCTGGCGTAACTAAATTATTAATGAATAGTTCATTTGCATGATCTATGACCGCTCTTGCTAAGGGGTGTTCAGAATACATTTCAGCACTAGCAGTCAGTCTAATTAGTTCAGTTTCGCTTATTCCATAAGCTTTCACTCTAGTCACTTGTGGTTTTCCGATTGTTAGTGTTCCAGTTTTATCAAATGCGACTACTTTAACAGAACCTAACTTTTCAATTATTTCTCCACCTTTGATCAGTACTCCATGTTTTGCTCCATTACCAATTCCAGCTACTATTGAAACTGGAGTAGAAATTACGAGTGCTCCAGGACAAGCAATGACAAGAAATGTTAATGCTAACTCAAAATCTTTAGTAAATAGATAAACAATGATTGCTAAAACAATAATTGATGGAGTATAGTATTGTGAAAATTTCTCGAGAAATTTTTGGGTTTTTGCTTTTTTATCTTGAGCAACTTCAACCATTTCAAGTATTCTTGAGAATGTCGTATCCTCACCAACTTTTTCTGCTTTTATTTTTAAATAGCCTGATTCAATGATTGTACTAGAGAATACATTTTGATTTACTTCTTTATTAACTGGCATTGATTCTCCAGTGATCGCAGCTTGGTTAACATAGGCATTTCCTTCAATAATTACGCCATCAACTGGAATTTTTTCACCAGGTTTAACCACAACAAGATCATCTTTAACAACATCTTTTGCTGCAATTTCAATTTCTTTATGATCTCGTAATACTCTTGCGGTATCTGGTGCTAAATCTAGTAATGATTTAATCGCAGATCTTGTTTTTTCAAGTGTTTTTGATTCTAAATAATTACCGAACATAAATAAAAATGTTACGGCTGCTCCTTCAAAGTATTCATTTATAATAATAGCTCCAATTACCGCTATAGAAACTAATAAATCAATACTGATTATTTTATATCTTAATGATCTAAGCGCGTTGATCATAATCGGAATTCCAGCGATTATGGTTGCGACTAATAATAATAGTGATGAGATTAATAGATAATCAGTCAGTTCTTTTATTATTATTGAAGTGACAATAATAATCCCTGTTAATAATACTTTATATCCTTTATTCATTATTATCCACCCATTCTGATTTATTTTTGACTAAGAACTTCATAACCTAATCTTTTAATTACTTTACTAATATCTGCACTAGTTATGTTTATTTCATCAAAATCAACTTTAACTTTACTCGCATTAAATAAAACTTCTACGTGATTTATCCCATTTAGTTTTTTGATTGTTTTTTCGATTTTTGTTACACAGCTAGGACAAGTTAGTGTTTCTAATTGAAATGTTGTCATTTTAAAATCCTCCCTTTAATTGTTTACATTGTTATTATAGTAATTTATTAATTTATATTCATTGATTTAAATCAAAAATGCAAAATAAAAGGGATTATCATCGATAAGGTTCTTTCTCAAGTTAGGACATTACACGAGATAATGAAGGGCTACTCGTTTCATTTGCGAGTAGCCCTTTATTTAATCATGCGGATAAAATTACATTTTTAGATGAATAATCAAGTAAGATTTCTGATTTGTCAATATT
>JARDZP010000123.1 GCA_029240795.1 Haloplasmataceae bacterium
GAAGATATGTCTAGTGGAACTAATCGTAGTAATGTTTTAAAAGCACTTAAAAAAGCTGGTTTTAAAAATGGTGGAATTGCAACAGATGGTTCTGGATACTTATCCGATTTAATAAAGCAAACAGGAGAACATAAAATAGCATTAGTCAGAAATGGAGAGGGATTTGTATCACCGGAAGATGTTCCAGTTATAAAGGATTTATTGAAAAATCTTCAGCCATTAAATAATTTGGTTAAATTAACTACACCTAATTTATCAAATGTTATTACTAATAATTCATCTCCTATTTTTAATTTTGAAAAAATGATTGATTTTAGCGGAGCCACTATAACGGGAGATGGTGCTTCAAGCAAGATCGAATCAGCTAGTAACAATTTAATTAACCAAATAATGAACAGAGTTCGTTCGCTATAATTTCAGGCTACCGTCGGGTCAAGTCTTCGGTAGTCTTTTCAATGTATAGATTAATAAGAAAGGAGAAAATATGAGTTCGATAAATGAATCAATAGATTTTATATTTGCAGGAGAATCAAGCAAAATATACGGGGTGTCTTTAGCTTCTGCTTTTGGTTCAACTACAAGAAGTTCAAATGTTGAAATACGCAATATAGTGACAACAACTAACGGATTAAGCAATATATTTAATTTTCATTATGTAAAGTATGATTCTCCGATGTCATTTGACATAATAATTTATAATTTAGATGGATCATGGATAGATGCCAACAAAGAACGAATTTTAAAAAAGTGGTTGTTAAAAAGTAAAAGGAATTGGTTTCAGGTTGATCAATCAGATTTGGCAGATGCACATTATTACGTAATTGGAGTTTCGGCAGAACTTATTAATGTTGGCATTTATAGTGGAGGTATGAAAATCAGTTTTATATGTGATAGCCCTTGGGCTTGGTCAAGTCTACAGACAAAACAATTTTTTACAGTAAGCGGCACATTAAATAAAAACTTATACATAAATTTGGATTTTGACGAGTATATAATATCTCCAACATTAGCCATAACGGCTTTGAGCGACGGAAATATATCTGTAACAAATTCTACAACTGGCGAAACCGTTTCATTTACAGGATGTATTAGTGGAGAAATCATAATAATTGAATGCTCAACTGACAAGGTTAATACAAGCTTAGGAACTGTTATTTTAGATAGATGGAATAAGAATACTTTGAGTATGAAAGAAGGAATAAATAGTTTTAATCTTGTTGGAAATTTTTCTATGTTAATGAAATACAGGTTACCAATTCGTGTTGGTGGATAATAATGGAATAATTATTTATTCAATTAAACACTCTTCTATCTTAGTTGAGTGCTTTTTTGTTATGCAGAAGATTAAAAACTTTTAATAAAGAGGAGTTTTGTGAAAACAAATTTTAAACATTATATAGGTGATGTTATTAAAGATAAAAAAAGAAATTTAACTATTTTAGATAACGAAATAAGGCAAAGAAAAAGAATAAATAGAGGTAAGCAAATAATTTCTAAAGATAAATGGTATAGATATAGATGCAATAAATGCGGATGGGATAAAGGGTGGATTGAAGAAAGCAAACTAACGAATCGAGGTTGCTCTTGTTGCAGCGGTACTACTGTAGTTGAAGGTATAAATGACATTCCTACTACTGCCCCATGGATGGTAAAATACTTTCAAGGTGGGTATGATGAGGCTAAGTTATATACATGTGAATCAAATAAAACAATATATCCTATTTGTCCTGCTTGTGGCAATGTAAAAGATAAACAGGTTCCAATATGTAGAATACATCATTATAAATCAGTTGGATGTTCGTGTTCTGATGGTATAAGCTATCCAGAAAAAATTATTTTTTCATTGCTACAGCAATTAAATATTAAATTTAATTATCAATTTACCAAAACAAATAAAACTTGGTGTGATAATTATAAATATGATTTTGCAATAATTGAAAAATCATGTCTTATTGAAACACATGGAGGTGGTCATTACATCGAAAGTGGATATGTTAGTTTGGGAGGTAAGACATTACAAGAGGAACAAGAAAATGACAGGATTAAAGAGCAATTAGCAAAACAAAACGGTATTCAACATTACATAGTATTAGATTGTAGAAAAAGTGAATTAGAGTTAATTAAGAAGTCGGTAATAGAAAGTGAGTTACCGACTCTTTTTAATTTCATGGAAAATGATATTGATTGGTTACAATGTGAGGAATATGCATTAAAGAATATTGTTAAAGAAGTATGTGATTACAAAAATCAATACAAAAATAAAACCAATGAAGAATTAGGTAACTTTTTTCATCTTTCAAAAAAGACAATTAGTGGTTATCTACAAATTGGAAAGAAAATTGGATGGTGTGATTATGATAGATATTTAACTGTGCGATTGAAATTAACAAAAGATATAGAAGTATATAAAAATAATATATTAACACATACGTTTCATTCAGTTAATGAATTAATTTCATTAAGCAATGATGTTTTAGGATTTAAAATTAGTAAGGATGCCTTATATAAGCATTTAAATACCGATGTGTTGTTAAACGATGAATATAAATTAAAACATATTTAAAACTCAGAAAGGAGGAACAATATGGAGTTTTCATATGACATAAATGGATATTTAAAACAAAGTAAAATGTTCTTGTCTAATCCACAAAAAGATCGTATTGGAACAATTGCAGATGCTTGCGAAATAAAATTAGTTCAAAATTTTAATAATTTAACTGAATTAGAATTTACTATATATAAGAAATTAAATGGTGAATATAATGATCTTTATGATGAAATTATAAAAATGAGATTAATAGAAGTTCAGTATGTTGGATGGTTTCATATATTAAGTGCAAAAGAAAAATATGATGAAAGTTCAGCTGAAGGATATAAGGCTGTTAAGTGTTGTTTCCTTGAAAATGCTTTAATATATAGAAAAATATCAGATATAAATGGAGTTTTTGCACTTTACGACGTTGGTTCGCCAGATAAATCTTTGTTACATATTATAGCATCTGAAACAGGATGGTCTATTGCTCACGTTTCAAATAGTCTCCTATCTAAATACAGAACTTTTAGCGAAGACACTGTTCAAATTTATAATTTTTTAACTACAACTGTGTCTAAGAGTTACGAGTGTGTTTTTCAATTCAATGTGTATGATAAAAGTATTTCAGCTTATAAATTAGATGAGATAGGCTCATTAACCGATATAGTACTTTCAAAGAAGAATATATTAAAAGAATGGGAAAAGGATGATGGAACTGAGGTCTTGACATCAAAAATGAAAGTTTTAGGGGGGACAGATAGTACAACAGGAAATCCGATCGATATACGTGAGGTTAACCCAACGGGTACAAATTATCTTGTTAATTTTAGTTATTTTATGGATAATGGATTAGCAAGCCAATCATTAATCAATGCTTGGAATGCATATACAGCTAAGTATAATTCCACTGTGACTAATTATATCACTGCTTTAAATACTTACAAAACTAAAGTGGCCGAATTAACTACATTAAATTCGCAACTTACAGATTTACAATCAAATCAAACAGCACAAAGTACAATTATGGGTACTTTAGTCCAATCAAACAACAATAAGGTTCCTAATTCTTCAGATACAGGTTATACATTATATCAAGAAGCACTTGGATTATATAATTCATATACATCACAAATTTATTTAAAAAAAGTGGAGATTATAACTAAAGAGAGTGAAATTACGACCGCTAAAAATGCATTATCAGCTATATCATCTACTATTGACTGGTCGAGTAATTTCACTCAAGTACAACTTTCAGAATTAAATAACTTCATATTTCAAAATGAAGATTACGAAGATTCAACTTTTGTAATAGGAGAAAGTACATCATCCGAAGAAGCAATAGAAATAAAATTAGAATTAATGCAAAATGCAGCTAATGAGTTAGCCAAGATTTCTCATCCACAATATACTTTTACTACTACAATGTCAAATTTATTTTCCATTCGAGATGATAAAGATTCCATTATATCATATTCTGAATGGAGAAATAAATTTCAAATAGGCAATCTTATAACAATTAAATTTACCGATACATATTATTTGACGGTGAGACTAATTCAAATATCAATTAATTTTAATAATATAGAAGAAATAGAATGTACGTTTTCAAACAAAAGTCGCTTGGATGATGAATTAACTCAATTGGCTGAAACAATCGCAAATTCTGGGAAGGCAGCAAATTCATATTCATTAAGTAAGTTTGGATATGATAGTGCAAGTTCAATTAATAGCGAAGTACGCGATTTTATGAATTCTATGCTTACTGCTACAAAAAATGCTATGGCAAGTAATGATAATCAAGAATTACTCATTGACACTTATGGGCTACACATGAAAAAATGGTTGCCAGACCAAAATATATACTCACCTTATCAGGCATGGTGGACTAATAATACTCTTCTATTTACTGATGATTCTTGGAATTCTAGTAAAGGTGGAATAGGTGTATTTACAGATTCAAGCGGAAATAAGACTATGTCGGTGTTTGCAGATGTTATTTGTGGGCAACTTTTAATGTCTGAAAAATTATATATATCAAATAATTCAGGAACATATACTATAAATAATCATGGATTCATTGCTACAGCTACCGTGGGATCTAATACATATTCGGCAGGAATAAACCCAAGTGTCCCTTCTGAAATTATTAATGTAAAAGTTAATGGGGTCAACAAGCTCTATGTAGATACGGTTAACAACAGGCTTGCTATAGACGGTGCTTTAGTAGCTGGTTCCATTAATATTAATAATCGATTCACTGTTGATTCCACAGGGGCATGTACTGCTACTGCTCTCACACTTACTGGCGGTGCTATTAATATTGGAAATAGATTTATTGTTACCACGGCAGGTATAGTTACGATTAATTCAAATAGTCTTATTGTTAATAGTAGTAATTTTACATTGACAGAAGATGGAACGTTAACTTGTAATAATTT